>NZ_JBSHDN010000015.1:4826-6597 GCF_053616335.1 Nocardiopsis sp. NPDC055824 | reverse complement strand
GCCTCGCCCGCCACACGGGTCCGACACGTCGCGGCGGCCGTCCGGGGCCGCCGACGACCGCCCTTCCGCGCACACCCGCCGTGACCCGCACGGCCCCGCCCCCGAGCGCCCCGCGACCGACCAGGCGCGACACCCGAACCTCCGGCCACTGTGCGTGACTCCATGGCCGCCCTCCCCCGTCAGGCATGACAGAGGATCATCGGATCTTGCGACTGCCTGGACAACAGGGCGGGAGAATATGTCCGGAACGACACCTTCACTCTGATCCGCCGACGTGCTTTTGTGTCCCCCATCACAGGCACGAGCGTTGGGATCGCCCATGACCGACAAGCGCCAGAACTTCGTCCGGGTCCTGGGAAGGGGTGACGTGCTCGCGCTCGGCTTCGGCGCGATGATCGGCTTCGGCTGGATCGTGCTCGTCGGCGACTTCATCGGCGCGGCGGGCAGCCTCGGCGCCGCCCTCGCCTTCGTCATCGGCGGCGTCGTCATGGCCTTCGTCGGCCTCACCTACGCCGAACTCGTCTCCGCGATGCCCCACGCGGGCGGCGAGCACCACTACGCCATGCGCGCCATCGGTCCCAGGGGCGCCTTCACCGCCTCCTGGGCCATGGTCCTGGGCTACGTGTCCGTGGTCGCCTTCGAGGCCGTCGCCGTCCCCCAGACCCTCGTCCACCTCTTCCCCGGCATGGGCGTCGGGCACCTGTGGACCGTCGCGGGATACGACGTGCACGCCGACCTCGTCGCCGTGGGCGTCGTCGTCGCCGTGCTGATGACGGCGGTCAACTACGTCGGCATCAGGCCGGCCAGCGCCTTCCAGGTCGTGGCCGTGCTGTTCCTGGTCGCCGTCGGCGCGGTCATGCTCACCGGGTCGTTCGTCGGCGGCTCCGCCGAGAACATGGAACCCCTGTTCACCGGCGGCGTCCCCGGCGTGTTCGTGGTGCTGGTGGCGGTCCCGTTCCTGTTCGTCGGCTTCGACGTCATCCCCCAGTCCGCCTCCGAGATCAGGATCCCCCACCGCATGGTCGGCACGCTGCTGGTGGTCTCCGTGTTCTGCGCGACCGCCTGGTACGTGATGGTCGTGCTCACCGCCGGCGCCGGGCTGTCCGCCGCCGAGCTCTCCGCGTCCGAACTGGCCTCCGCCGACTCCGTCGCCGCCCTGTGGGGCAGTGACGCCATGGGCGACCTGCTCGTCCTCGGCGGCATCGCCGGACTGCTGACCAGCTGGAACGCCTTCCTCATCGGGGGCAGCCGCCTCGTCTTCGCCATGGCGGGGGCCCGGATGCTCCCGGCCTGGTTCGGCCACCTGCACCCGCGCTTCCGCACGCCCTCCAACGCCGTCCTGTTCATCGGGGCGCTGTCCCTGGCGGCCCCGTTCTTCGGCCGCCCGATGCTCGTCTGGCTCACCAACGCGGGCGGCATGAACATCGTCGCCGCCTACATGCTGGTGGTCGTGAGCTTCCTGGTGCTGCGCCGTCGCGACCCCGCCATGGAGCGGCCCTTCACCGTCCCGGCCGGTGTGCCGGTCGGCGTGACCGCCCTCGTCCTGTCCTTCGGGCTGTTCCTGCTGTACCTGCCCGGCATGCCCGCCGCTCTGGGCTGGCCCCACGAGTGGCTCATGGTCGCCCTGTGGTGGGCGGCGGGCGCCGCGCTCCTGTGGCGCCTCCCCCGGATCGCCCCCGGCGCGGACGCCGAGCGCCGCCTGGTCGAGGCGATGGACGCCCGCGCCGGCGCTCCCCGCACATGAGGACGCGGTCCTCCCGGCCGGGAGGCC
>NZ_JBSHDN010000015.1:0-4816 GCF_053616335.1 Nocardiopsis sp. NPDC055824 | reverse complement strand
GCGCGCCCCGGGCGGGCCGGCCGCGCGCGGCGGGTGGGCGGGGTGGCCCGCCCGCGCGGGCGCCCCCCCAAATTGCGCCGGGGGTCCTCCCGGCCGGGAGGACCGCGTGCCGGGTCCGGCGGCGCCCCGTCGCGGTTCAGGCCCCGCGCCCGTGCCACGCGGTCAGCCGGGAGACGGCCTCGTCCAGGACCTCGTCCCTCTTGCAGAACGCGAAGCGGAGCAGGTGCGCCCCCTCCTCCTGGTGGTCGTAGAACACCTGGGCGGGCACCGCCGCGACACCGGCCCCGGCGGGCAGGGCCCTCGCCACGTCGAGCCCGCTGCCGAACCCGAGGGGGCGGATGTCGGCCATCACGAAGTAGGTGCCCTCGGACACGTTCACCTCGAACCCGGCGGCGGCCAGGCCCGACGCGAGGCGGTCGCGCTTGCCCTGGAGGGCCGCGCGCTGGGCCGCCACCCACTCCCACTCGCCGTCGATCGCGTCCGCCACCGCCAGCTGCAGCGCGCCGTTGGCGGAGAAGGTCAGGAACTGGTTGACCGTGCGCACCGCGCTGACCAGCGGCTCCGGTCCCATCACCCAGCCGGTCTTCCAGCCGGTGACGGCGAACATCTTGCCCACCGAGGACACCGACACCGTGCGCTCCCGCATACCCGGGAGGGTCGCCAGCGGCACGTGCGGCCTGCCGTCGAAGGTCAGGAACTCGTACACCTCGTCGGTGAACGCGATCAGGTCGTGCTCCCGGCACACCCGCGCGATCTCCTCCAGCTCGTCGGGGGTGAAGACCGTGCCGGTGGGGTTGTGCGGCGAGTTCACCAGCACCATGCGGGTACGGGGCCCCACGGCGGCGCGCAGCTCCTCCGGGTCGAAGGTGAACCGCCCCGAGACGGCGTCGGGACGCAGCGTCACCGACCTGCGCACACCCCCGGCCAGGGTGATCATCGCGGCGTAGGAGTCGTACATCGGCTCGAAGACGATCACCTCGTCGCCGCGCTCCACCAGGGCGAGCATCGCGGCGGCGATGCCGGCGGTAGCCCCGACCGTGATGTAGACCTCGCTGTCGGGATCCAGTTCGATGCCGTAGTGGCGGGCCCGGTACCGGCTCACCGCCTGCCGCAGCTCCGGCCTCCCCGGCCCCGGGGGGTACTGGTTCACCCCCTCCAGGACGCGGCGGGAGGCGCCCTCCAGCAGGGAGCGGGGACCGTCGGTGTCGGGGAAACCCTGTCCCAGGTTGACCGACCCGGTCTCCATGGCCAGGCGCGTCATCTCGGCGAAGATCGTCTCGCCGTACACGCGCATTCGTTCGATCAGCGGTTCTTCCACCCGACGAGCGTATCCACACGCCCCGCCACCGGCCACTCCCGACCGGGGACGCCGAGGGGGCGGACCCCCCGGGTCCGCCCCCTCGACACGGTCCTCCGCGCTTCCCCTAAAGGAGGAGGCTGAGCACGATCCACACCACGGGACCCGCGATGAGGAGCGAGTCCAGCCGGTCCATCAGTCCGCCGTGGCCCGGCATGAACCGGCCCATGTCCTTGACCCCCAGGTCGCGCTTGAACAGCGACTCGATGAGGTCCCCGACCGTCGCGGCGAGCACGACGGCCAGACCCAGGACCGCGCCGACCCACCAGGGGCCGTCCAGCATCAGCGTCACGCACAGGGCGCCGGCGACCGCGCACCCCACCACGGAGCCGCCGAAGCCCTCCCAGGTCTTGTTCGGGCTGATCACCGGCGCCATCTTGTGCCGGCCCAGCATGATCCCGGCGAAGTAGCCGCCGATGTCGCTGGAGATCGTCACCACGATGAACGTCACCAGCCGGTACTGGCCGTCCTCGGGATGCGAGACGAGCAGCAGCCACGTGCCCAGGAGGAACGGCAGGTACACCAGGGTGAACAGGTTCGCCGAGGCGTCGGCGACGAACCCGTCCGCCCCGCCGCGCAGCCGCCACACCAGCACGATGATCGCGGTCAGGGCGGTGGTCCCCGCCAGCCACTCGGTCCCCCCGAAGTAGGCGGCCACCTGCATGGCGACGCCGCCCACGGCCAGGGGTACGAGGGCGAGGGTCGTGCCCTTGCCCGCGAACGCCCGGTTGAGCTCCCGCAGCCCGATCAGCACCCCCAGGGAGGTGATGATCGTGAACAGCTGGGGCAGGGGGAAGATGGAGAAGAAGACGAGAGCGCCCAGGACGCACCCGCTCGCGATGGCCACCGGGAGGTTGCGGCCGGTCTTGACCGGCTCGCCCCCCGGCTTGTGCAGCACGAAGCGCTGGCCGGCCCTGTCGGGATCGTCCTGCGGTCCCGCGTCGGGTCTGTGCTCCGGTGAGTGGTCATCGCCTCCGGAGCCGCTGGAAGAAGTCGTCACCGGCTAGACCTCGAGCAGTTCGGCTTCCTTGTGCTTCAGCACCTCGTCGATGGCCGCGACGTACTTCTGGGAGAGCTCGTCCAGCTCGGCCTGGGCGCGGTGCGCCTCGTCCTCGCCCAGCTCGCCCGACTTCACGGCCTTCTCGAAGGTGTCCTTGGCACGGCGGCGGACGTTGCGGATCGAGACCTTGGAGTCCTCGGCCTTGGTCCGCGCGACCTTCACGTACTCCTTGCGGCGCTCCTCGGACAGGTCCGGGAACACCACGCGGATGACCTGGCCGTCGTCGGACGGGTTCACCCCGAGGTCGCTGTTGCGGATGGCGTTGATGATGTCGGTGCGCGAGTTGACGTCGAACGGGGAGATGACCACCATGCGCGGCTCCGGAACCGAGAAGGAGGCCAGCTGGTTGATCGGCGTCCGGGCACCGTAGTAGTCGACGGTGATCTTGTTGAACGTGGCCGGGGTGGGACGGCCCGTGCGGATCGTCGCGAAGTCCTCCTTCGCGACGGTCACGGCCTTCTCCATCTTCTCCTCGGCTTCGAGGAGGGTCTCTTCGGTCATGTGGCGCTCCCGGTTCTCGGCTGTGGTGTTCGTGGCTTCTTGGCGGCCCTGGGGCCGGTGTCAGGCGGTGGTCGGCCCCACGATGGTGCCGATCTTCTCACCCCGGACCGCGCGCAGGATGTTGCCCTGGCTCATCAGGTCGAACACCACGATGGGCATCCCGTTGTCCATGCAGAGGCTGACCGCCGTGGCGTCCATGACCTTGAGGCCCTTCGTGAGGACCTCGTTGTAGTTCAGCTTGTCGAACTTGACCGCGTCCGGGTTGCGCTGCGGGTCGGAGTCGTAGACCCCGTCGACCTGGGTGCCCTTGAGGACGGCCTGCGCGCCGATCTCCAGGGCGCGCTGGGCGGCGGTGGTGTCGGTGGAGAAGAACGGGGCGCCGAGACCGGCGCCGAAGATGACCACGCGGCCCTTCTCCAGGTGGCGGATGGCGCGGCGCGGGATGTAGGCCTCCGCGACCTGGCTCATGTGGATGGCGGTCTGCACCCGGGTGTCCACACCGAGCCGCTCCAGGAAGTCCTGGAGGGCGAGGCAGTTGATGACGGTGCCGAGCATGCCCATGTAGTCGGCGCGTCCGCGCTCGATGCCGCCCTCGGTGAGCTGCGCGCCGCGGAACATGTTGCCGCCGCCGACGACCACGGCGACCTGGATGCCCTCGGAGACCGCCTCGGCGATGGACTCCGCCACGTACTGCACGACCTCGGGATCGATGCCCAGTCCGCCTCCGCCGGCGAACGCCTCCCCGGAGAGTTTGAGCATCACGCGCTTCCAACCGGAATCGTGCATCGCCGGTTCGGTGATCGTCGCTTCGTTCACGGCCTGTGGCCTCCCTTGTCGTCCCCGAGTGGCACAGGGTCCCCCGAGTGTTCCTGCTGAGGGCGGACAGGGAGCGCGTGCTCCGAAATCCGCCCATATCCACCGAAGGTGCCGGGGAGTAGTCTCCCCGGCACCTCCATCATCTCAAAGCTCTTAGGCCTGGCCGACCTTGAAGCGGACGAAGCGCTTGACGGTCACGCCGGCCTCGTCGACGACCTTCTGGACGGACTTCTTGTTCTCCTTGACGAACGGCTGGCCGAGCAGCGTCACGTCCTTGAAGAAACCGTTGAGGCGGCCTTCCACGATCTTGGGGATGGCCTGCTCGGGCTTCCCCTCCTCGCGGGTGGTCTGCTCGGCGATGCGGCGCTCGTTCTCCACGACCTCGGCGGGGACGTCGTCCTTGCCGATGTACTGCGGGGCGAGGGCGGCGATCTGCTGGGCGAGGTCCTTGCCGACCTCGGCGTCGGCCTTGTCCAGCTCGACCAGGACGCCCATGGTCGGGGGCAGGTCCGGGTCGGACTTGTGCAGGTAGCTGGCGACGTAGACGCCGTCGAACTTGGCGAAGCGGCGGAACTCCAGCTTCTCACCGATCACGGCGCCTTTGCCCTCGATGAAGGTCTGGAGGCTCGTGCCCGGCTCGATCTCGGAGGCGGCCACGGTCGCGAGGTCGTCGCTCTCGTGCGCGGCGACGAAGTCCGCGACCTGGTTGGCCAGCGCGATGAACTGGTCGTTCTTCGCGACGAAGTCGGTCTCGCAGTTGAGCTCGATGAGGGTCGCCTTGCCCTCGGAGTCCTGCTTGAGGACGACCATGCCCTGGGCGGCAGTGCGCTCCGCGCGCTTGCCGACGTCCTTGGCACCCTTGACGCGCAGGGCCTCGACGGCCTTGTCGATGTCGCCGTCGGCCTCGGTCAGGGCCTTCTTGCAGGCCATCATGCCCGCGCCGGTCATGTCGCGCAGCTTCTTGACGTCCGCGGCGGTGAAGTTCGCCATGACTGTTCTCGGATTCCCTTGGAGTGGAGAGTCTGTTCGGAAAGAGGAGCGGAGCCTGGACGTGCACCCCCGGTGCCGCCCCGCCCGGAGGC
>NZ_JBSHDN010000014.1:0-61896 GCF_053616335.1 Nocardiopsis sp. NPDC055824 | reverse complement strand
GGGGGGGGGGGTGGGGGGGGGGGGGGGGGGGCGGGGGGGGGGGGGGGCGCGCGGCCGCCCCCCCCCGCGGCCGGCGCGGGCGCGGGGGGCCGGCCGGGCGCCCGGCCGCGCCCCCGCGCCTGGTCGGATCAGGGGCAGATCGTGTTCAGGTCGGTGGCCTCCGAGCCCACCTGGCGGCCCGGGTCGGCGGGCTCCTCCTCGTCCAGGCCGGTGTACTCCTGCCACTCGGTGCGGTCGTCGCCCTCCCCGGCGGCCTCCTCCGCGGCCTCGCCGCCCTCCTCGGGCGAGGCGGAGGGGGAGGTCTCGTCGGGCATGTCGTCGGTCTCCCCGCTCCCGGCGGCGATCGCCTCGGCGACCAGGTCCCTGACCTCGTCCCAGTCGGGGTTGGCGGTGTTGACCTGGGGCGGGGACAGCTGGAACGTGCTCATCCGCCCGGTGTCGGTGACCAGGTCGGCCAGTTCGATGAACGCGGGCACCTTGCTCTGGGGGATGTCCGTGCTCAGGGTCCGCTTGGTGGCGCCCGCGAGCCTGCGGTAGCTCGTCAGGATCGTCGTCGGCTCGACCTGTTCCGTGACGTACTTGATCAGGCAGCCCTGGCGGCCCATCCGCCCGTAGTCGTCGCTGTTGACCCGGGACCGCCCGTACCAGAGCGCCTCGTGGCCGTCGAGCCTGCGCAGGCCCGGTTCCAGGACCCCTCCGTGGACGCCGTAGGGGATCGGCTCCTCGATGCGGACCTGCACGCCGCCGATGGCGTCGATCAGGTCGCGGAAGCCCATCATGTCGACCATCGCGTAGTAGCCGATGTCCAGGCCGACGTTGTAGCCGATCACCTTCTTGAGGGTGTCGGCGGACGGGTCTCCCACGACGGGGTTGAGCGCCAGCTCGTCCGGCTCCTCGGCCACCGTCTGGTACACGTCGTTGAGGAGGAGGTCGAAGCCGTACGGCTCGGGGTAGCGCTCGGCGAGGGCGCTGTCCTCCGGGAACCGCACGTTCTCCAGGTTGCGGGGCAGGCCCACCAGGACGGCGTCGCCGGTCTCGGGGTCCATGCTGGCGACCATCATGGTGTCCGTGCGGACCCCGTAGCGGTTGTCCGCCGAGTCCGCGCCGATCAGCAGGACGTTGACCCGCTCCGCCCCGTTCCAGGGGTCGGCCGCGTCGTGGGGGGGCAGTTCGGGGTCCTCGTCGCCGCTGAACACGTCGGCGAGGGTCTCGTGGGCCGTGTACCCGCCGTGCAGGGCCAGCGCGGAGGGCGCCGCGATGGCCAGGCACAGGACCAGCACCACGGCCCCGCTGAGCAGCCGCCGGCCCAAGGGCATCCCCGCGGGCCTGGTGATCGTCCAGGAGTGGAGGACGACCGCCAGCCACAGGACCGCGGCCACGAACACCAGGCCCATGGCGCCCAGCAGCCAGCGGCTCTGGACCGCCATTCCGGCGAGCAGGGCCATGGCCCCCGACTCGTGTGCGCCGATGCGCCAGGCCGAGAAGGCCAGGGCCGCGATCCCGGCCAGGTACAGGCCGAGGATCACCGCCCCCGCGACCCTGCGCCGCATGCGCAGGTGGGCCAGGCCCGGGAGGGGGACCGACGCCGCGGTCCACAGCAGCGCCCGCCCCGTACTCAGGCGCGCGGGCGCCTCGTCCCGCTGATCGTCCTCCGCTGCCACCGACGATTCCTCTCCAGCATCGGGACGGCTGGGTCCGCCCCGTTCGGTTGTCCCCCGTCGCCCTCGCCGCGCGACGGTCACGCCCCGGGGCCCGGCTCCGTGTCCGGGCCCCTGTCGGGTCCGCGTCCGGCGGGGCCGCGGGGAACCCTCCCCGGCGGCGCCCGTCACGTCGGACGCTCGGTGCGGTACGCCTCCCGCCCCGGGGCACGTGTGCCCTGCCGGAGCGGTGTGCGAGGGTCCGCAAGTTCAGTGTGGCGCTTTGTGAGAGTTGTGCGCACGACTACTCACTCAAGAGGGATGTTCTATACAAGTCTGTTATGTGGTCCCGACGCCGTGGTTGGGGGATTGGATGATGCTTTCGGGCCGATCAAAGGGGTGAATCAACCGATTTCTTTCGCGATCAGTAGTGAACGGGCTCCACAGCTGCGATGATCTGGCCGCAGGAGGGGGCGTCGTCCGGGGGAAGGGCGGCGTCATGGGAACGAAAGGCACCATCGTGCTTGATGCGGTTGACGCCGCGCTTATGCGCGCGTTGCAGGGGGACGGCAGAGCGACGTTCCAGGCGCTGGCCGACGGAGTCGGCCTGTCCCGGACGGCGGTTCGCGCCAGAGTGCGCCAGCTGGTCCAGTCGGGGGCGATCCGGATCGTGGGGGTGCTGCACGCCGGAGTCGTGGGCATGGAGGTCCTCGGTCATGTGTCGTTCCGGGTCAGCGGCCCCGTGGGGCCGCTGCTGGAGGCGCTGGGCGAGCGCGAGGCGGTGACCTTCGCGGCGCAGTCGGCCGGGAGGTTCCCGGCCGTCGCGCAGGTGCGGGTGGCCGACGACGGAGCCCTCACCAAGGAGCTCGCCGACCTCCGCTCGCTGCCGGGGGTGGAGGGCGCGGAGGTCTTCCGCGCCAACGCCGTCTTCAAGGACGCCCACAGCAGCGTGCGGGAACTGCGCGACATCGAGTTGGACGCCCTGGACTGGCGTCTGGTTCGGCAGTTGCTGAAGGACGGCCGGGCCTCGTACGCGGACCTGGCCCGACAGGTGGGCCTGTCGCAGGCGGCGGCCCGCTCGCGGGTCGTGCGGCTCCTGAACTCCGGTGTGGTGCACGTGACCGCGCTGGTGGAGCCGTCGGCGGTGGGGGCCAACGAGCAGTTGGGCTTCGGCCTGCGCTGCCGGGGCGACGCCGAGGCGCTGGGCTCCGCGCTGGCGAACATGCCCCGCGTCTCCTTCATGGCCAGCGGCTTCGGCCGCTACGACATCATCGGCACGCTCACCGCCCCGGACCGCTGCCAGCTGGTGGAGGCGCTGGAGTCGGTGCGGTCCGCGCCGGGCGTGGGCTACGTGGAGACCTGGGACCACCTGTCCGTGCGCAAGGAGCGCAGGGGCGGGGAGCGGCCGGTGGAGTGGTTCCCCGGCTGAGCGGGGCCGTCCGGGCCGACCGGCCCCGACCAGGCGAGGGCCCGGTCGGGGCCGGCCCTGTGCGTGACGCAGGGTGGGAGGCCGCGTGCGCTTCGGGCTCATCTGTAACCATCGGTAGCATTTTTACGTGTTTCCGCCACGTATGGCTTGCGTCACGCTTAAGTTACCCGTGAGTATGGAGGAGGTCGGTCCGAACCGGCCGCACCGGGCGCGGGTGTAGTGGGAGGCTGACGTGGCGCTTGCGAAGACGTTGACGGCTGTGGGAACGGTGGCACTGGCCCGCTGCGGCGGCCGGCCCTTCGGCACGCACCTGTTCTCGGTCTGGCCGGGGGCCGCGTTCGCCGCGACCGCCTTCCCGGTGCGCTGTACACCGGGGGACAACCTCGCCCTCCACGTGGCGGTGGCCCAGGCACCGCCCGGGGCCGCCCTCGTCGTGGACGTGGCGGGGGAGTCCGAGTACGGCTACGTCGACGAGATCCTCGCCGTGGCCGCCCGGACCCGCGGCGTGAGCGGCATCGTCCTGGACGGCTGCGTCCGCGACATCGCCGCCATCGCGCGCTGCGAGCTCCCCGTGTTCGGGGCCGGGGTCGCCGTCCGCGAGGCGGGCCACGAGGCGGGCGGCTCCGTCGGCCGGGAGATCAGCATGACCGCGAGCGGCCCGGCGCCCCTGCCGGTGCGCCGCGGCGACTGGATCGTCGCCGACGACGACGGCGTGGTCTGCCTGCCCCGGGGGCAGGTGAGCGCCATCATCGCCGAGACCATGAGCAGCCTCTCCCGGGAGCAGGAGATCATCGACGCCGTGTACGCGGGGGAGAGCACCCTGGACCTGCTCGGCCTGGACCCCTCGCGGGTCTCGGGCTGGGAGGGGGCCGCCGGGAGCGGGAGCCGGCCCGCCGCGGGGCGCTCCCGGGCCCTGGGGGCGGTGCGCCGCGACACCGCGTCGCTCGCGGCCGAGGGCCACCCTGCGGCGGGGCGACCCCGTGTGGGGCCGCGCCCGGCCGTGGGCGAGGCCTACCGGGGAGACTGAGCCCCGTCCGCGTGCCCGGACCCGTCCTCTCCGGACCGGCCCGGGCTCCCGCCCCGCGCGGCGGCGCCGGCGACGCGCGTCCGGGGCGTCAGTCCTCGGTGAGGGACAGCAGCTCGTCGATGTAGCAGGTGGCCTCCCGGGCGGCCGCCGCCGGGTCCGCGGAGCGGATGGCCTCGGTCAGCTTCGAGTGGTCCACGCCGTCGGTCTCGGACGAGGGCTGGTTCGTGGCGCCGTCGTTCTGCTCGTACGCCGTGTGCGCGATGCTGGCGTACACGACCTGGGCGATGTCGTCGTACAGGTCGATGAGCAGGGTGTTGTGGGTGGCGTTGACGACCGAGCGGTGGAACGTGAAGTCGGCCTCCACGAACGCGCTCATGTCGCGGTCGCGCCAGGCGGCCTCGCGCAGGGCCATCGCGCGGTCGATGTCGGCCATGTCCTCGTCGCTGTGGCGCAGGGCCGCCAGTCTGGCGGCCTCCACCTCCAGCGCGCGGCGCACCTCCAGGTTCTCCCGCAGGCGGGAGCGCTCCAGACGGCGCCGGAGCGCGCCGCCGAGCTCGCTGGAGGCGCGGACGAAGGTGCCCGCACCCTGGCGGATCTCCAGCAGGCCCGCGTGGGCGAGGGCGCGGACGGCCTCACGCACGGTGTTGCGGCCCACCTCGAGCTGGTCGGAGAGCTCCGACTCGGTGGGGATGCGGTCGCCGACGCCCCATTCACCCGAGTCGATCTGCGCTCGTAACTGACTGATGACCTGGTCTACGAGACCGGTCCGGCGTGTCGAGGCGAGGGGCACGCGTTTACCTCCTAGGGGCGGGTCGCCGGATGACAGGGCCAGCGCACAGGTACGGAACGGTTAAGGCCGGAGCTTAGACCAGTTACCGTCGGGAATTGGCCTCGAACGGCAATGCGTTATCCTCATGAAGTACATCCGGTCATCCTACGAATCTGCGAGTCGCCTTCCATGAGCGCCGGATCAGCGCCCCACACGCCCGTGACGAGCGGTCCCCCCGCAGGCACGACCGCCCCCGCCCGCCCGCCGCGGGCCGTCCTCCTGCTCCTCGCGGCCGGCATCGCCCTCGCCGCCCTCAACCTGCGCACGGCGATCACCAGCGTCGGCCCCGTGCTCGGCGAGGTCACCGCCGGACTCGGGATGACCGCGGTCGGCGCCGGCCTGCTCACCACCCTCCCCGTCCTGTGCTTCGCCCTCTTCGGCGGCCTCACCCCGACCCTGGCCCGCCGCCTGGGGGAGCACCACCTGCTGGTCTACGCGCTGACCGCCGTCACCGTCGGCCTCGCCACCCGCGCGCTGGTGCCCGAGCCCTGGATGTTCCTGGCCCTGAGCGCCGTGGCGCTCTCCGGCGGCGCGGTCGGCAACGTCATCCTCCCCGCCCTGGTCAAGCAGCACTTCCCCGACCGCGTCGGCCTGATGACCACGGTGTACACCACCGCCCTGGCCCTGGGCACCACCATCGCGGCGGCCTCCACCGTCCCCCTGGAGCAGTCCACGGGGGAGTGGCGGATCGCCCTGGGCGCCTACGCCCTCTTCGGCGTCGTCGCCGCCGTGCCCTGGCTGCTGGCGCTGCGCCACGAGCCCGCCCCCGGGGACCCCTCCCAGGCGCTGGGCTTCCGCCAGGTGCTGGGCACCGGCATCGGCTGGCAGGCCATGCTGTACTTCGGCACGCAGTCCTCGGTGGCCTACATCATGTTCGGCTGGTACGCGCAGATGCTGCGCGACCAGGGCATGTCCCCCCAGACGGCGGGGCTGGCCCTGTCCTACCTGACCGTCCTGGGCATCCCGATGTCCCTGGTGCTGCCCACCCTGCTCACCCGGCTCCGCGACCAGCGGCCGTTCGTGGTCGTGTTCGCCGCCGCCTACCTCGCGGGCCTGGCCGGGCTGTGGTTCTCCCCGCTCTCGGGGGTGTGGGTGTGGACCACCCTCGTCGGCATCGGCATGGGCAGCTTCGTCTTCGCCCTGACCTCCTTCGCGCTGCGCACCCGCACCGGCGCGGGCACGGCCGCCCTGTCGGCCTCCAGCCAGAGCCTGGGCTACCTGATGGGCGGAGCCGGCCCCTTCCTGTTCGGCCTGCTGCACGAGGCGAGCGGCGGCTGGCACGCCCCGCTGCTGCTGGTGGTGGCCCTGGTCGCGGTCAACCTGGGTGTGGGCCTGCTGCTGGGCAGACCCGGCCACCTGGAGGACGCCATCCGGGACCGCGCGCTCAGAAGGGAAGCCAGTCGATCCGGCCGATGAGGTACACGGAGCCGACGAAGGCCACGATGTCGATGACGGTGTGCGCGACCACCAGCGGCATGACCCGCCCGTAGCGCAGGTAGAACCAGCCGAAGACCAGCCCCATCACCAGGTTGCCGAAGAACATGCCCACCCCCTGGTAGAGGTGGTAGAAGGCGCGCAGCACCGAGCTGGCGAGCACCGCCTTCCACGGCGCCCAGCCGAGCTGGCCCAGCCGGTGCAGCAGGTACCCGACGACGATGACCTCCTCCAGGACGCCGTTCTTGGCGGCCTGGAGCACGAGGACGGGCACGTCCCACCAGTTGCCCTCCAGGGTGCTGGGCACGATCGTCAGGGTCAGCCCCAGGTTCCAGGAGACCACGTACACGGCCAGGCCCCCCGCGCCGATCAGCGCGGCCAGACCGGCGCCGGTGCCCAGGTCGAAGCCCGGCCTGCGCACGTCGAAGCCGATCGTGCGGGAGGACTCCCCCGAGCGGCGCATGAGGTAGGCCACCAGCAGTACCGGGGCCAGTGAGAAGACCAGCGCGTACAGCTGGCGGGACAGGTCCAGCCAGGGGCGGGCGTCGGCGCGCGGGTTCACCAGGCTCGCGGTCTGCTCGGCCAGGCCCCCCGGAGCCGTGAGCACGCCCGCGAAGGAGATGATCGCCGATACCGCGGACGCGCCCAGGGAGAGCGCGAGGACGCACACGACCTCCCAGCGCAGCAGGCCCCGCTCCGGCGGTGCTGTGGGGGAGGACGGCGTCCCCGCGTCCTCGGCGGTGTGCGGTGCTCGGGTCTTGTCGGTCACGCGTCGCAATCTACGCGCTGTGCGCCGGACGCGTGACCGGGGGGCTCAGGGACGGGGCTCCCCGGTGTCAGCTCTCGCCGTCGTCGTCCTGGTCGTCCTGGTCGTCGCCGTCGCCGTCCTGGTCGTCACCGTCGTCGTCCTGGTCACCGTCGTCCTGGTCGCCGTCGTCCTGCTGCTCCGTGTCCACGTCCGGCAGGACGTCGTCGCAGGCGGCGGTGCCCAGGACCACGAACGCCGACAGGGCGCCCACGGCGAGGACGCGGCGCAGGACGGGAAGGGTCGCGAGGAGCGGGTCGAGGAGTTTCACGGGTGCCTCCTGGTCTTGTGGCGGGCCGGCGGGCGCCGACCCCGCGCGGTCGCCAGCCTAGGTCCCGGTACGGCGGGCGGCCAAAGCGACGCGTGTGCGAATACGCGACGGAGGACGCCCGAAACCGGACACGGACAAGCCGCCGGCCATACGCGTGTGACACGGACCGCGTACGGCCGACGGCCAGGGGGCGGAGTCCGTCCCGCCCCGCCCCAGCCACGAAAGCGGGGAGGGACGGACTCCTGGGAACGAAGACCAGGTCAGTGAGCCGCTGAGAACTGGTCTTCTTCGGTGGAGCCGGTGAGAGCCGTGGTGCTGGCCTCGGGGGAGATGGTCGTGCTGATCGCGTCGAAGTAGCCGGTGCCGACCTCGCGCTGGTGGCGGGTGGCGGTGTAGCCGTCGGCCTCGGACGCGAACTCGGCCTCCTGGAGCTCGACGTACGACGTCATCCCGTTCCGGGCGTAGCCCTTGGCCAGGTTGAACATCGAGTGGTTGAGCGAGTGGAAGCCCGCCAGGGTGATGAACTGGAACTTGTAGCCCATGTGGCCCAGCTCGCGCTGGAACTTCGCGATGGTCGCGTCGTCCAGGTGCCGCTTCCAGTTGAAGGACGGCGAGCAGTTGTAGGCCAGCATCTGGTCCGGGTACTCCGCCTTGATGCGCTCGGCGAAGTCGCGGGCGACCTCCAGGTCGGGGGTCGCGGTCTCCATCCAGAGCAGGTCGGAGTGCGGGGCGTAGGCCAGGCCGCGGGCGACGCAGGCGTCCACGCCGTTGCGGAAGCGGTAGAAGCCCTCGGCGGTGCGCTCGCCGGTCACGAAGGGCCGGTCGCGCTCGTCGATGTCGCTCGTGATCAGGGTCGCGGCCTGGGCGTCGGTCCGCGCGATGACGAGGGAGGGGACACCGGCGACGTCCGCGGCCAGGCGGGCGGCGTTCAGGGTCTTGACGTGCTGGCCGGTCGGGATGAGGACCTTGCCGCCCAGGTGGCCGCACTTCTTCTCGGAGGCCAGCTGGTCCTCCCAGTGCACGCCGGCCGCGCCGGAGGCGATCATGCCCTTCATCAGCTCGTAGGCGTTGAGGACGCCGCCGAAGCCGGCCTCGGCGTCGGCCACGATCGGGGCGAGCCACTCGGGAGCGGTGTCGTCGCCCTCGGACCAGGTGATCTGGTCGGCGCGCAGCAGGGCGTTGTTGATGCGGCGGACCACGGCCGGGACCGAGTTGGCGGGGTAGAGGCTCTGGTCCGGGTAGGTGCTGCCGGAGAGGTTCGCGTCGGCGGCGACCTGCCACCCGGAGAGGTAGATGGCCTTCAGGCCGGCGCGGACCTGCTGGACCGCCTGGTTGCCGGTGAGGGCGCCGAGGCTGTTGACGTAGTCCTCGGTGTGGAGCAGGTCCCAGAGGCGCTCGGCGCCCCGGCGGGCCAGGGTGTGCTCCTCGGTGACCGAACCGCGGAGCTTGACCACGTCGTCGGCGGAGTAGGTGCGCTCGATACCGGCCCACCGGGAGTTGGTCTCCCAGTCGCGCTGGAGTTCGGCGCTGGCTTCCTGACGTCGAGCGCTGGTGCCCATGTTCGTTCCCGCCTTACGTGTAGTCCCCAAGGTGTTCGCACCGGTCGAGGGAGTTCCTGCCAGGACCAGGGGCTGAGCCCTGGGCGTATGTTCCCCGCCGGTAACTATGATTCTTGGTGAAGTTCCAGAGCTTTTCCACTTGAAATCGTGCGAAGATCAGCGATTCTTTCCGTAAGATGAACCCATGGCGTACTTTGGTGCTGAAGAAATACCGTCTTTGACAGGTGACCTAGATCTCGTCACCTTTGGTCAGCGGCTCCGTCATCTGCGGCGCGCGCGAGGTATGACCCTCTCCGACCTGGGAGAACGCGTCGGCAGGGCCCCCTCCCAGCTCTCCCTGCTGGAGAACGGCAAGCGCGAGCCCAAGCTCTCCCTCCTCACCTCCCTGGCCTCCGCCCTCGGCGTCTCCGTCGAGGAACTCCTCTCCAAGCAGCCCCCGAGCCGGCGCGCGCAGCTGGAGATCTCCGTGGAGGAGGCCCAGCGCGACTCCCTCTACCAGGAGCTCAACCTCCCCCACCTCAAGGTCGGCAAGAGGGTCCCCAACGACGTGCTCGAACACATCGTCGGCCTCTACGACGAGCTCAAGCGGCGCCACGCCAAGCCCACGGCCAGCCCCGAGGAGGCCAGGCGGGCCAACGCCGACCTGCGCCGGCAGATGCGCGAGCGCGGCAACTACTTCGAGCAGATCGAGAAGGCCGCCACCGAGACCCTGGACGCCGTCAACTACACCGCGGGCGCCCTCTCCCAGGGGCAGATACTCGCGATCGCGACGCACCACGGGTTCAGCCTCAGGTACGTGCAGGACCTGCCCCGCTCGGTGCGCTCCCTCACCGACCACGTCAACCGGCGGATCTACCTCAAGCGCGAGACCACGCTGGGCATGCACAGCCCGCGCACGATCCTCCTCCAGACCCTCGGCCACGTGGTGCTCGGCCACGGCCAGCCCCGGGACTTCGGCGACTTCCTGCGCCAGCGGGTCGAGGCCAACTACTTCGCGGCGGCCGTCCTCATCCCCGAGAGCACCGCCGTCACCTACCTCCAGGAGGCCAAGCACGCACGCGACCTCTCGGTGGAGGACCTGCGCGACGTCTACTCGGTCTCCTACGAGATGGCGGCCCACCGGTTCACCAACCTGGCCCACCGCCACCTGGACCTGGTCTGCCACTTCATCCGCAACGACGAGACCGGCATCATCTACAAGGCCTACGAGAACGACGGCCTGGTCTTCCCCACCGACGAGACCGGCGCCATCGAGGGCCAGCGCATGTGCCGCCAGTGGTCGGGGCGCCAGGTGTTCGCCTCCCCGGACCGCTACTCGATCTACTACCAGTACACGGACAAGCCCAACGGCACCCACTGGTGCGTGGCGCACGTGGACCCGAGCCGGGAGCGCAACTACGCCATCACCCTCGGCGTGCCCTACAAGGAGTCGCGCTGGTTCCGCGGACGGGAGACCACCAACCGGACCCAGTCCAACTGCCCCACCGGCGAGTGCTGCGTGCGCCCGCCCGCGGACCTGGCCGCCCGCTGGGAGGGCAACGTGTGGCCGTCGGCCCGCGCCCACTCCCACGTGCTGTCGGCCCTGCCCTCGGGCACCTTCCCGGGCGTGGACGAGCACGACGTCTACACGTTCCTGGAGAAGCACAGCGGGGAGGACCGCGTCTGAGGCGCCGGAGGAGGACGGACGGAGAGGGGTCGGGGCCAGGGGCCCCGGCCCCTCGGTGTTCCCGTGGCGGGGACGGTCCCGAGCGCGCCGGGGCGACGGCCGCCCACGCGTGGCGGGGCGGCCTCGCCGGGGGACGCCGGGCGCGGGTGCGCCCGCCCGGGAGACCCCCGGCCGTCCGCCGTGTCGGCCGCTGCGGAGGTCCTCCCGAGGGGAACAACCGCACCTCAGGGGGCCGCTACCGGGCGTACCAGCTCCTTGTCGTTTGCCCGAACCGCCTGTACCGGTAGTGGTACCGCCTTCGGGCGGTGCGTGTGCCGGTGCTCCGCCGAGGGGGAACCGCTTCGCGTGGTGCGCCGCTCCGCCCCCTTCGACACCCCTGAGAGGGAGCCCATGAACCTGCCCGCGAACATCCGCACCCTGATTCCCGTCATCGTCGGCGTCATCGTCGGCGCGGCCGTCCACCACGCCAGCTCACGGGGGATCGTCATCCCCGAGGGGTCCCTGGCCGAGGTGGTGACCCCGGTCGTGTCCGGCGCCGTCACCGTGGCCTACTTCGCGGCAGGCCGGTTCCTGGAGACCCGGGTCCCCGCCCGCGTGCGCACCGTGGGGCGTGTGCTGCTGACGTGGGGGCTCACCCGCCAGACGCCGGCGTACGGCCCGGCGGGGGAGGTGGAGGCTTCCCGCGCTGCCGCGTGAGGGGCCCGTTCCTGGTGCCCGGCCTTCGATGAGCACGCCGTTCCGAGCGTGCGTTCGACGGGTGGGGGCCTGCCCGGCAGCGACCGGCCCCCGCGTCCCTTCCCCGGACGCGGGGGCCGCTCCCGTGTTCCACCGTCCTGCTGAGTCCGGTCGAGGTGACTTCCCCTTGGCGCTGCGGATCGCCGGTGAAGCCTGAGACGGCAGGCCAGCCATCCCCCGGCTGGGGCCGTTTCCCCGGTGTCCCACCGGCACAGGCAGGAGAGGGGACGGTGGGCGGCAGGACTCCTCGGACCGGTGTGTCCCCGCCTCACCTTCCACCGTGCCCAGGGTTTCTCCCCCTGGTCAGGCTTCCGCGCCCCTGTTGTCGGCAACAGAACCGGCAACACTCGTGCGGGAAAGACCGGTAAACCCCGGTAACCCCGTCCTCCCCACCCACCCGACACCATCCGTCCGCGACCCGGGGCGCACCGAGGGAACCGGCGCTCCGACCTGCACGGACGTCACCGGATCGGCAGGCCGGTGACGGCGCGGCCGATGATGAGCCTCTGGATCTCGCTGGCCCCCTCGAAGATCGTGAAGATGGACGCGTCGCGGTGCCAGCGCTCCACCGGGTAGTCACGCGTGTAGCCGTTGCCCCCGAGGATGCGCAGGGCGTTCTGGGTGACGAAGGTGGCGGTCTCCGAGGCGTAGAGCTTGCTCATGGAGCCCTCCGCGTTCGTGAAGTCCTTGCCGTTGCGGGCCATCCAGGCGGCGCGCCACACCAGCAGGCGGGCGGCGTCGATGCGGGTGGCCATGTCCGCGAGGAGGAAGGCCACGCCCTGGTTGTCGCCGATGGGGCGGCCGAACTGCTCGCGCTGGGTGGAGTAGTCCCGCGCGTACTCGTAGGCGGCGCGCGCGGTGCCCACCGCCATGACCCCCACGCTCGGGCGGGAGGCCTCGAAGGTCTTCATGGCGGCCTGGCCCTTGGAGCTGCGGCCCTCGCGGGCGCGGGCGAGGCGTTCGTCGAGCTTGTCCTTGCCGCCCAGCAGGCACGAACCGGGGACCCGGACGTCGTCCAGGACGACCTCGGCGGTGTGGGAGGCGCGGATGCCGTGCTTCTTGAACTTCTGGCCCTGGGACAGGCCCGGGGTGTTCGGGGGCACGATGAACGAGGCCTGGCCGCGGGAACCGAACTCCGGCTCGACCGAGGCGACGACGACGTGGACGTCGGCGATGCCGCCGTTGGTCGCCCACGTCTTGACGCCGTTCAGGACCCACTCGTCCTTGGCCTGGTCGTAGACGGCTCGGGTTCTGATGGCCGAGACGTCGGACCCGGCGTCGGGCTCCGACGAGCAGAACGCGCCGAGCTTGACGTCCTCGGCGCTGCCGAACATCTGCGGGACCCACTCGAAGAGCTGCTCCTGGGTGCCGTTGGAGGCGACGGAGACGGCGGCCAGCCCCGTGCCGGTGATGGACAGGGCGATGCCGGGGTCGCCCCAGTAGAGCTCCTCGAAGGCGACGGGGATGCCGAGCCCGCTCGGCTCCAGCCACTGGTTGGCGAAGAAGTCGAGGGAGTAGAGCCCGATCTTGGCCGCCTCCTGGATGATCGGCCAGGGGGTCTCCTCGCGTTCGTCCCACTCGGCCGCGGCGGGGCGGATGACGTCGGCGGCGAACCCGTGGGCCCAGTCCCGGACGTCGCGGACGTCCTCGCTCGGTTCCAGGCTGAAGGCGGGCGCGGGGGCCTCACTCATGCGCTTACATCCTTTGTCGGACCCTCCGGGGGCGGAGGGGCGGTCAATGCGTGTTACCAACGGTAACAGCAGGATCTTCCAGGCACAATCGTCCGCCGGGCGCGGCCTGCCCCTCGGCGGCGGAGGCAGGTCACGCCCGGCGGGGCGAGCGGGCGCCGCCGGTCGCGCCCCCGCCTCCCCCGCCGTTCGACCGACCCCGCCCTGGCCGGATCCGGCCACAGCGCCCGGCCGTCCCCGTTCCGCCGAACCCGCGGCCGGCGCGGCGGATCGTAGAAGTCCCGCGGAGAACGGGGACACGGCCGCCCGGGGCCTTCCCGACACCACCGGGAGCCCTCCGGCGGGCACGAGCACCCCCACCGGACGACACACCGGCGAGCAGTACGACACCCTCCGCGCCGCACGGCGCGGGGAGCCCACCCGGCGGACAGCCCACGCCGGTCCTGTCCGCGGCCCCCTCCGGGCCGCGCCGGGCCCCGCGCCGCTCGCTCCGCTCGCCCCGCCCGCCGTCACGACGAGACCGCCGACCGGACCGGTACACCGGCCGGCGGCGGAGCGGTCCACCTCATCGACTCCCACGACACCCCTAAGGACCCCCGATGACCCCCAACCGCACCACCACCGCCGTCCTCGCGACCGCCGCCCTCGCACTCGGCCTCACCGCCTGCTCCGTCAGCGTGGACCCCGACGAGATGGGGCTGGAGTACAACGCCGGCCTGTTCTCCTCCACCGCCTTCGACCAGTGCGTCGAATCCGGGAACCGGGAGTACTACGGCCCGGGCGACGAGGTGTACGTCTACCCCGGCGGCCAGCGCACGTTCACCTTCTCCGGCGGCGACGAGGCGGAGATGTCCTCGGAGACGGTCGTCACCGCCGACAACCTGGAGATGACCTCCACCGGCGTCGTGACGTTCCAGCTCAACCCCGACTGCGACGTGTTCCAGCAGATGCACGAGCTGGTCGGGACCAAGTACGAGGCCCACGAGGACGCGGGCTGGAACGAGATGATCCGCGACTACGTGGGGCAGCCGCTGCGCCGGGCCCTGGACGACGCCAGCGCGGAATTCGAGTGGCAGGCCCTGTACTCCGACGACGACGCGAAGCGGGAGTGGGAGTCCCGTGTCGGGGAGCTGCTGGTCGAGTACGTGACCGAGATGGGCGGCGGGGCGTTCTTCATCAGCCCCACCTACACCACCGAGGACGGCGACGACCTGGGCGCCCCGCAGCTCACGCTCCAGCGGCCCGTGCCGCCGGAGACCGTCCGGGAGGCCATGACCGAGGCCCACCAGGTCGCGGAGCAGATCCAGACCGCGGAGGCCCGGGAGGAGCTGGCGGACGCCGAGGCCGAGGCGATGCAGTCGCTCGTGGACCTGCTCGGCCCGGAGGGCGCGGTCCTGTACGAGGCCATCAAGAACGGTGACGTGGACGTGGTGGCGCTGTCCCCGGGCGCGGGGGTGTCGGTGACCGGGAGCGGGGACTGACGCGTCGGCGCGGGCCGGGGGAGCACCCCGTCCCGCGCCGTGCCGTCCCGCCGTCCCGTGCGGGGCCGTGCGTGTGATGCCCGTCCGGCCGGCCGGACGCGCCGGCCCCCGCCCGTGTGCGCGCCGGGCGGTTCTCCGGCCGCGGGCGCCCTGACGGTCCGATTCATCCGACGTCTACGCTGGCGCCATGAACGCCACCACGGGCGAAGGCGCCCCCACCATCACCGTCCCCGCCGCCTACAACGGGCCGGACGGGTCGGGCAACGGCGGCTACACCGCGGGTCTGCTCGCCGCACGGCTCACCGCCGTCGGAGGGCCGGCCGTCCAGGTCACCCTGCGCACCCCGCCGCCCCTGGACCACCCCCTGGCGGTGGAGGGCGACCCCGCCGCCGGCCTCCGCCTCACCGACCCGGCGGTCGGAGAGGGACAGGCGGGCCACCTGGTCGCCGAGGCCGCGGTCGCCGACCTCCCCGGCGGGCCAGGAGCCCCCGGGATACCGGGAGGCCCGATCGGGCTCGCCGAGGCCGCGGAGGCCGAGAGCCGCTACGCCGGACTCTCCGGGCACCCCTTCCCGCGCTGCTACAGCTGCGGCCCCGAGCGCGCCGAGGGCGACGGCCTGCGCCTGTTCGCCGGTTCCGTGCGCCCCGGCGCCGGCCCCGGCGGTGCCGGGAACACCGTCGCCTGCACCTGGACCCCGCACCCCGGACTGGACGACGGGACCGGCGCCGCCGAACCGGTCCAGGTGTGGGCCGCGCTGGACTGCCCCGGCGGCTGGTCCAGCGACGTGGTCGGCCGCCCCGCCGTGCTCGGCCGGTTCACCGTGCGGATCGACGAGGCCCCGCGGATCGGGAGCACCTACGTGGTGGCGGGCCACCTGGCATCGGTCGACGGGCGCAAGATCCACACCACCAGCGCGCTCCTCGACGGGACCGGGAGGACGCTGGCCCGCGCCGCCGCCACCTGGATCGCGCTCCGGGCCTGAGCCGGGGAGCGGTCGATCCGCCCTCCCACCTCGCAGAACCGCTACCGTGAACCCTTGTGGCCCTCGAACACCCGCGCTCGACCGCGCCGACCGACAGCACCGACGCCTCCGGAACCCCCGCCCCGGAGATCCCCCCGGCACGCGGGGGGCGCGGGGGCCGGGGACGCGACCCCGAACGGCGGCGCGCGATCCTGGACGCCGCCGACCGGGTGATCCAGCGCGACGGGCCGGACGCGTCGATGCTGGCCATCGCCGCCGAGGCCGGGATCAGCAAGCCGATCCTCTACCGCCACTTCGGTGACAAGGGCGGGCTGTACCGCGCCCTCGCCCGGCGCCACGTGGACCCGCTCATCGAGCGCATCCGCGAGGAGCTGCACCAGCACACCCGGTTCGAGGTGAGGGCGCGGGCCACCGTCGGCGCGTACCTGTCGATGATCTCCCAGAACCTCAACCTCTACCGGTTCCTCATGGACCGGGCCACGTCCGAGGACTCCCGCATGCGCGGTGACCTGGGCATGATGGTCCGCCGGCTCGGTGAGGAGCTCGCCGAGCAGCTCCTCGCCGAAGCGCGGGTCGGCAGCCGCCTGCGGTCCCAGATCGTGGCGCACGCCGTGGTCGGCATGGTGCAGGCCGCGGGGGAGTGGTGGCTGGAGCATCCCGAGGTCAGCGAGCGGGAGATCATCGACGACCTCACGGACGCGGTCGTCGGTGCGATCCGGGGCGGAAGCGGCTGAGCGCCCCGGCCGGGGGGAAGGCCCCCGCACGGGGAACTTTCCGGCAATTCGTCGGAACCCCTTGACCTGGAGCGCACTCCAGGTCCCATGCTTCTCGACATGAGGGACTACTACACGCCGGGCGAGGTCGCCGAGAGGTTCGCACTGACCCTGGACACACTGCGCTACTACGAGAAGGCGGGCCTGCTCCGCCGCGTGGAGCGCTCGCCCAGCGGTCACCGCCGCTACAGGACCGACGACGTGGAACTCCTCCACCTGGTCCGCTGCCTGCGCGACACCGACATGCCCATCGCACGCCTGCGCGACTTCGCCGAGCTGGTCCGCGCCGGTGACCACACGGTCCCCGACCGCGTCGAGGTGCTCCAGGGACACCAGCGCCGGCTGGACGAGCGCATCGCCGAGCTGCGCGACCGCCAGGCCGTCATCCAGCACAAGATCGACTACTACCTCGGCGTGCTCGCCGAACGCACCCCCGAACCGGTCGAGGAGACCATCTGATGCGCCACACCACCATCGGCGACCGCAGCGTCAGCGCCCTCTGCCTGGGCGCGATGAAGTTCGGCAGCCAGACCGACGACGCCACCTCCGCCGCACTGCTCGACCGCTTCGTCGAGGCCGGGGGCACCTTCGTGGACACCGCCGACTGCTACCAGTTCTGGGTGGAGGGGTTCGAGGGGCACGAGAGCGAGACCTTCCTGGGCCGGTGGCGCCGGGAGCGGGGGATCACCGACGAGGTCGTGATCGCGACCAAGCTCGGCGCCCAGCCCACCGTGCCCGGCACGGGGCCGGAGACGAAGGAGGGGCTGTCGGCGGCGGCCGTCGCCACGGCCGCCGAACGCAGTCGCGAGCGACTGGGGGTGGACCGGCTCGACGTGCTCTACGCCCACCACGAGGACCGGTCGGTCCCGATGGAGGAGACCCTGGGCGCGTTCGCCAAGCTGGTCGCCGAGGACGCGGTCGCCGAGCTGGGCCTGTCCAACCACCGGACCTGGCGGCTGGAGCGTGCCCGCGCCGTCACCGAGGCCAACGGCTGGCCGCGCCCCCGCGTGCTCCAGTACCGGTACAGCTACCTCCAGCCCCGGTTCGACCGGCCCCTCGCCTCCACGGGGCACATGCACGTCACGCCCGAACTCCTCGACTTCGTGCGGGAGGAGGCCGCCGAGGGCCGGGAGCACACGCTGGTCGCCTACACCTCCTTGCTGTGGGGCGCCTACACGAGGCCGGAGAAGGCCGCCGGGCTCGACCCGGTCTACGACCACCCCGGGACCCCGGCCCGGCTGGCGGTCCTGGACGAGGTCGCACGGGAGACCGGTGCCACCCGCAACCAGGTGGTCCTCGCGTGGCTGATGGACAGTGACCCGCGTGTCGTGCCGCTGGTGGGGGTGAGCAGCCTGGACCAGCTGAACGAGGCGATCGAGGCCACCGACCTGACGCTCAGCGCGGAGCAGTGGGGGCGCCTGGCGGACGCCGGGTAGCGGCCACGGGCCGCCGGGCCCGCCGGTCGGGCGCCCGACGGGGCGGGGGCCGACCGGCGCGGCAGCGCCTCCCCGTACCGGTGCGCGGCGGCCCACGGGACGGGAGAGGCGGTGCTCCGGGGGCGGGGGCTCCGCGGGGGACAGGGGTGGCGTGGCCGGGGCCGGTCAACAAGACCGGGGCAAAGTACGCATACGCGCACATAAAACTGTGTGTACGGTTTTTCTCAAGCCATGACCGGATACCTTCCCTAGTGGCGGCGGGGCGGCCGCGCCGCCTCGGTCCGCGAACCCGTGGGAGGGGCGACTTGCCCGAGAGCATGTACCACCAGATCCACTTCGCCTGGGCCGAACCCACCCTCCTCGGCAGAGTCGGACCCGGTCCCGCCTCCTCCTCGCTGCCCGAGACGGAGCAGCCCGTACTGCGCTCCTGGCGCGACCGGCTCATCCCCGCGCTCACCGCCGACTACCGGTCCGCCCTGCCCGACACCGACCCCGCCGACTACCCCGAGACCCTGTGGGCGCACACCTACCCCGACGGGCAGGCGGCCCTGGTCTACCGGTGGCCCGGGGACGTCCGCTCCGCGCACGCCTGGGCCATCGTCGGCCCGGGGTACGGGCTGACCCTGCCGCGCGTCCTGGCGCTGCACGAGAACCCCAACACCCGCCCGGCGCAGCGCCGCCCGCCCGCCCCCGGCTGGGCCGCCATGGACACGCTGCCCGCCCCCGAGCCCTGGGAGCGCACCGCCGCGCCCGGCGCCGTGCGCACCCGCGACCGGCACGCCGCCGAGACCGCCGTCGGCGGAGAACCCCTCCTGGTCGGCGCGGTCGCCGCCGCCCTGGCACGGCCCGACCTGCCCGTCCACATCGCCCTGGCGCCGGAGCGCGCCGACCTGTGGCAGGCGGTACAGCTGCGCTTCCTGTGGGGGATGCACCGGGCGCTGCACGACGTGCTCACACCGCCCCGGGCGATCCCGGCGGCAGGGTGGAGCTGGTCGTTCTCCACCTACGACCCCGTGCTCGGCACCGCCGACGGCCGACACCTGGCCTTCGGTCCGCCCGCGGCCCCGGCGGCGACGCCGTTCCTCAACCCGCCGCCCCCGGACCACCGCAGGACCGCCGAGGCCCTGGTCGCCGTGCTCCGCGAGGAGGGCGGGGACGCGCTCGCCGCCCACTTGGCCGAACGGGGGATCCCGGAGGCCCCCACCTTCGCCGACCGCCGCGACCTGCTGGCCGACTGGCTCGCCCCGTCCCCCCGCCCGTCCCGGACCGTGCCCGCGGAGGCCCCGCAGGCCGTCCCCCTCCCGCCGTGCGACGCGGGGGTGGGCGCCGCGTCCCCGGAACCGGCGGAGGGGATCGAGGCGCACAGAGCCCCGGAATCCGCGCCACCGCGCGGGTTCGGGGAGGAGGCCCCGGAGTCCCCGGCCGAGACCCGCGCCCCCGGATACGGCGATCTCGACGACGACCTCGGACTGGAGGACGTCCCCGAGGCCGAGGCGCTGCCGGACGGCGAACCGGAACCCGGGAGCGGGGACGGCCTCACGGGTGCGCCGGACGCCGACGCGGACAGGGGGTCCGACGGCGACCGCTGTTCCGCCCGCGACCGGCACCCGGGCGGCGACCGCGCCCCGCACGGTGGACGCGGCTCCGCCGGCGACCGAGCCCCTGCCGGCGGCGGGAGCTTCGATACCGCGTCCGAGCAGGACGACATCCCCCTTCCGGACCTCCCCGAGGCCGAGGCCCCGGGGGAGGAGGAGACCGGACCCCGCCCGCCCTCGGAGCCATGGGCGCCCGCCGAGCGCACCGAAGCGGCACGCCCCGCCCCCGGTGCCCGGCTGGGACAGGGCTCGCTCCGGGCGTTCGCCGAGGAGATCGCCCGGGCCGCGGACGCGGAGCGCGAGGCCGGACGAGCGCGGTCCGCCGCAGGGTCCGGACGCGACCCGGACGGGAACGCCCCGCAGGGCCGGACCAACGAAGCGCTCTGGCCCTCGTCCGACCCCGAGCCCCTGCCCGAGGCGCCGGAGCCCGTGGACGGGCCCGACGGCGCCGCCGAGGCTCCCCCCAGGGCCCGCATGCCCCGCATCGCCCCCGCGCCCGGGGAACCGTCGACCTCCGGCGCCCTCCGGACGGGGGAGGCGGACGGGGGCGAACCGCAGGGCGGACACCGGCGGACGACGGGGATCTTCGACGCCCCGGAACCCTACGCGCAGCACGGGCCGGTTCCCGCCCGCGACCCCCTGGCACCGCCCGCCTACTACGAGGCGGGCGAGATCGTCACCGACGACCCGACCCCGGTCGCCGGGCGGCCGCGCATGTTCGGCCGCACCCTCCGCAGGGCCGTCGACCGGGACGCGAGGGCCGCCCAGCGCCGCGCCGCCGAACGCCGGGAGGCCGAGGAGGCCGCCCTGGCTCCCGGGGCGGGGGAGGCGCCGGAGGTGCCCGAGGCCACGGAGACCCAGGAGCCCCCGGCCTGGCGGGAGCCGCACGAGCGGACGGTCGCCGTGCCCCCGGCCGAACGCCGCGACCTCCCCGCAGACGCTCCCCCCGAGGACTTCGCCCCTCCGGCCCCGCTCGAGCCCGTCGCCGCCCCGGAACTCCGGGCCCCCGCCGACGCCCCGCCCCTCGGCGTGGTCGCCGCGGCCGACGGGGAGAACGGGAACCGGGGCGGGAACGAACCCCTCGACTACGCGGCCGAGACCGAGCCCGGGTTCGACGACCCCTTCGACGAGGGGCCGGCCGACGACAACTGGCCCACCCAGTACGCGGACCTGCCCCTGGCCCGCCTTGAGCGCTGGCACTCCCGCCGCGGCCCGGAAGGGGCCCGTGTGGACGTGGTCGACGCCCGCGCCGCCGTCCGCGCCGAACGCGCCGAACTCCAGCGGGTGCGCGAGGAGCGCGACCACTACCACGCGGAGGTCCAGGACCTGCGGCGCGACGTCGCCCGGCTGGACCGCCCCTGGCTGGACCCCGAGGACGAGGAGGAGCACGACGCACCCCTCGCCCCCCGCACCCGCCGCCGGCTCCCGCGCGTCCTGGTGCCGATCCTCCTGGTGGCGTTCCTCGCCACCGGCCTGGAGGCGGGCGCCCGTCTCGACCTGGGCGCCCTGGACCTGCTCGCCCTCCTCGGCGACGGGATCGCCTCGCTGTTCGGGTGACCCCGCCCGGCTCCGGCCCCGGGGGCGTCCCGGACCGTCCCCGCCCAGGACCTCGGCGGATGGGTTTCCCCGGCCACCTGTGGTGGGGGCGTCGGCAGATCCTCGGCAGGATCGTGCCCCCGTACGGCTCGCTCCTGACGTCCGGGACGCTGCCCCGGTACCGGCCGCGGCTGCACCGAGAGGGCTCAAACTGGGCCGTCGGTGTGCCGGAGCGGGGCCCCGCCGGTGGTTTGGGTGTGTCACATGGCACTGCTAGCGTTCCGCGCGTGAAATTGGCGACTCTTGAACAGAGATTACGGGACCACCCCGGTGATGCAGCGATGTGGCTCTCCTACAGTGACCGGCTTCGTGAGCGGGGCGACGCCCGGGGAAGACTGATCCGCCTGGAACAGAGCCGTGCCCGAACCCGCCCCGCCGATCGAGGTGCCGTGGGGCGGGAGATCGAGGAGTTGGTGCGGGAACACCGGCGGAGCTGGGACGCGGGGCTGCCACCGGAAGCGACCGTCCTGGAGCGCCGGTACGGATTCGCCACGAAGATCGCCGTCGAATGGTCCGAGAGCGCACCGGCGCCGGTCGACCGGGCCCTGCGAGGCCCCTTCGTGACCGCACTGCGGATCACGTCGAGGAACGACGTCCCTTCGGACGAATGGGACACGGACCCCGACAGCGATGAGACGGAACCGGCCCCGAACTTCGAGTCCGGCACCCTCGCGACACTCGACCTCAGCCGACTCGACGAGCTCGATCTGTCCTACCAGCGCATCGGCACGCTGGGCGCCCAGGCCCTCGCCGCCTCGGCGTACTTCCACAGCGAGGCCACCGACGTCACGGCACCGGCCACCTCGACCACCGCGGGGCGGCTGAAGACGCTCGACCTGCGCTACTGCCGCGTCGGTGACGTGGGCCTGGCGGCGCTCGCGGCGTCCCCACAGTTCGGGGGCGTCCGATGCCTGCATCTTCAGAGGAACGCCCTCTCCGCCGCGGGGGTGCGCTCACTGCACCGGTTCGCAGGGCTGACCGAGCTCGACCTCCGCTACAACGGGATCGGTGAGGAGGGGGTGAGGGCCCTGCTCGAAGCCCCGTTCGCCGGCTCGCTCGGGCGGATGCTGCTCAACCCCGATGACGTCGGCTCCGACGGCGCGAAACTGCTCGCATCGGCCCCCCACATCCCAGCCGCACTGCGCATGTATTGGAGAAGCGTATGAGCATCGAGCTCCGCGACCGGTTCTTTGCCCTGTCGACAGACCGGGCACCCGAGGAGGAGGTCGCCCGGTACCGCGCCCAGGTCGATGAGGTCGACACCGGTCCCGCGACGACGATCGACGGGTTGGCCGTCTCCTGGCATCCGACCGTGCGGTTCAAGTCGGTGCGCTTCGTCGACGCAGACCTCATCGACGCCGATGTGCGCGAGTTGTTCGCCCGGCCCAGCGATACCGCGCCGTACCTGGCCGCCGTCTTCGTCGACCCCCGCGAGCTGTCGTTTCGCACGTTCGAGAACATCCTCCCCCTCGACCACCTCTTCGCGGACGCCGGACTGGAGCTCCGGCTCACGGAGCGCCAGGAGTTCGCCGAGGGCGCGTACTCGTTCGCGATGCGGCTCCCGGACTCCGCGCGCGCCCGCCTGGCGGACCTCGACTCGCTGGACCTCTACGTCCCGCCCCTCAACGCCGCCTCCCGCGGCGGCGACCGCTTCATCTTCCACTCGGCGCTCCTCGCCGAGGCGCTCACCGCGGCGGTGGCCGCATCCATGCCGCGGGAGCGGCTCGACGGCTTCTCACACGTGAACCCGGTGTTCCGCTGCAACCGCTTCGAGCCGGACGACGCCAACTTCCACCGCCACCTCGACACCCCCTACTACGACGCCGCGCGCCATCACGTCTCCCGCTACACGATCCTGCTGTACCTCACCGGTGGGTCCGGCGAGTCCGTCCTCGACCTCACCGGCGGTGCCTCGCTCACGGAGATCGAGCCCTTCACCTGTGTGGTCTTCGACCAGCGCTACGAGCACGAGGGCGCGCCCTACCGCGATGGCCGCAAGGTCTTCCTGCGTACCGAACTCGTCTTCACCGATCCGGACGTCGAGCACGATCCCGAGATCGGTGCGCTGTTCGGCAAGGCGTGCTACCTGACCGGGGAGAGCGCCTTCGCACCCGAACTCTCCCGCTACGCCGACGCCTACTACAACCGGGTCGCCGAGGCGCACTGGAGAGGCCTCGTCCCCGGTTCCTCCCGCGAACCCTTCGTCCACAAGCGGTTTCGCGACGTGCACTTCGTCGCGAACGGCTACGACTTCTGGTTCGCCAAGAGCGACGGGCTCTCGCTCGCCGAATGCGCCGCGATCACGCTGCTGGACCACTTCAACTGCAAGGTCGGTGACACCGCGTTCCGCGCCCAGTGCCGCTCAGAGGTGATCGAGGCCGACGACAGCGCCTGGATCCCCGCTTTTCTCCAGGGCAGGAGTGGCGGGTCGGCGGTCCCACCGTTCGACAAGTCCGTTCTCTTCCCCGGACCGGAGGAGCCCAACACCGCGGACATGCCCGCCTGCGCCTGCTACTTCTGCGACGGCGACAACGTGGCGAACCCCGATTTCGACACCGCCCGCAACGAGGAGGTCATCGAGGAGTACACGCGCGCACAGGACGCGGCGAAGGCGGAGGTCGACCAGGCGCCGATCCTGATGCTCGGACAGGACGTGGTCCTCGACCCGGAGATGTTCGTCGTCGAGGGCAACCGCATCCACGTCCTCGGCAAGGAGTCGCTGACACCGGTGAACTTCGCCTCCTGCCAGGCCGGTCCCGGCATCCGGCCCGCCAAGGAATTCATCACCGCCGCAGCCACCGTCGGGGCGGCGCACTTCCTCGTCCCGCCGATCCTCTTCACCGAGTCCGACGATTGCTATCACCTGAAGTTCGACTTCTTCCGCAACACCTGGACGGTGCGTCACGAGCAGTCCACCGTGTCCGTCCCGATGATCCGCTCGTTCGACCTTGACTCCGACATCGACCTCGACCACAAGGAGGACTGGTACAACGAGGAGGATGACGAAGAGGACTTCGAGGACGAGGACGAGAAGGTCTCCTGACCGGAGCTCAGGGGACCGGAGACCGGCTACGTCGGCGGTACGGAGGGGGCGGGGCCCTCATCAGGGGGCGTCGCCGGTGAGCCCGGGGTCGGCCACGGACAGCTCGGCCATCCGGGCCAGGGCCGTGAACCAGAAGCGTTGCCGCTCGCGGGTCTGGCCCACGAGATAGGTGGCCCGCAGTTTCGGCGGCAGGTACGGGAGCAGCCGCGCCACCACGTCGATGTGCCTCTCCAGTTGGGACAACTCGGCGTTGGAGAACACCTGGTGGACCAGGTCGGTGTCGTTGGTGCCCTCCTCATCGGTCTCGGTGGCGGCCGACAACCGGGCCGCCCAGACCGGGAGGTCGCCGGCGAGCTGGACCAGGCCGATCTGCCGCCGGTCAGCCAGGCGGGCCTCCAGCTCGGACAACGGTACCGGGGCATACTCGCCGTCACCGAGGTAGATCAGGGCCGGTTCCAGCGGCATCCCCTCCCGGTGCAGCTTCACCAGCCGTTCCAGGGTGCGCTTGGTGACCCAGGCCCGCCCCTCGTCGTCGATGTCGTTCTTCCACCATTCCAGAACCGTCTCGGCCGTCTCGCCGTACGTCGAGATCAGCCACTCGTTGGCGGGGATGTCCTCGGGGAGCACCTCGTAACTGATCGTGAACCGACTGGCCTGGGCCACGTTGTTGCTCGAGACCAGCAACTTGCGGCCGAGGTGGTACGGCGGGTTCTGGAGTGCCACCTGCGCCCGCAGACCGGGGAGCTCTCGTCCTGCCAGGGTCCACTCCTGGGTGATCTCCATCAGCCTCGCGAAAGTGGCCTTGTCCTTCGGCCGGTTGTACTCGTCCCAGACCAGTACCTTCGGTTCCGGGTCGAGCAGGGACCGGGTGAGCATGGCGTCCAGCGCCCCGTCCGGGGTGGGCACCGGCACACACAGATCCTCGACGTTGGTCACCGGCAGGGAGAAGTACACGGGGTCGCGACCGGTCTCCTCCCGGACGATCTGCTTGGTGATCTGTGTCTTCCCGCACCCAGGCGGACCCTGCAGCAGAACCGCCCAGCGGTGGGTCGTCGCGGCCCGGAGGATGCGGCGGACCGGGTCGGCCACGGTGGCCGGATTGCGTGCCCCGACCGACTCGGCGATCGCGTCGAGCACCTCCGAGGTGCGATCCCGGCCCGGCTTGCCTTCCTTCGTCTCCTCTGTCAGCGCCAGCCGGCCGCCGTTCTGCAAGGGCAGGCCCCAGGCCAGCGGAAACCCGGCGCGGGCGCAGTCGAGCACGTGCTGGAGGGTGCGCGGTGAGAGCAGCCGACGTAGCCGGGGGTGGAGGGCGGCCCATTGCCGGAACACCTCGCGCAGATCCCAGTCCGGGTACCGCGCGGCCAGCGCCGACCGCCAAGCGGTGTCGTTCGCGGTCAGCTTCATGGTGACCATCCGGTCCAGGACCGCCAGGTCCGTCCGGCGCGCACCGGTCTCGGCCAGGGACTCGTTGTCGGTGAGGAACACTCCGACGCAGCCCAGTTCACGCAGGTCGTACTCGCCCAGGGACCAGTCGCAGGCGATCTGCATGAGCTGCGACTGCACGGTCTTGCCCGCCTGGAGGGAGTCGTCGATGAGCAAGATGAACGGCTTTCCCGGGGCGAGCTGCCGCATGATGAGCTGGCGGAGCACAAGCTCCCCGCTGTGGTGGTCGCGTACGGGGGCGTTGACCAACAGGTCGTCGGGGGCGAGGTTGGCGGCGGGGACGACCACCAGGGTGGTCCCGGGGAACCGCCGCGGAATGTACGACACGAACGTGGACGTCTTTCCGATGCCGTGCTCGCCGAAGACCTGACCGGTCTGGCCGGTGGCGACCATCGCGTCGATGAACTTCTCGAGCTTTGCGGTGGGATCGCCCTCCGGTGGCGCCGGATAGGTGGCGGTGTTCCCCCACCGCCGTTCCACGCCCGGCTCCACGTCCCCTTCGAAGGGAGCGCTTCCCGGCGTGGTCGGGCGATCCGCCCGGGATGTTCTCACGGTGGGCACGACCCGACTCTCCTCAGTGTTGTCCGGACACGACTCGGTGGCAGGCCATCGGCGGGTGGTGCCGTTCCGGCCAGTCATTGCCGTTGTCGGTGATCAGCCAGATCCATCGGTCGGGGTCGGCGGGGGTGACGGCGGGCGCGTACCCGTCTGTCACCACGATGATCGCGTCGGGTTCGGTCTCGAACCGCCTGCCGTTCACCTCCAGTCGGCCCTCGGCGTAGTCGACGACGTTCTGGAAATCGGTGCCGCCCCCGCCCAGCACCCGTTCTCCGGGGGCGAACAGCATCAGGGCCCCGTCGAAGCTGAGCCAGTGGCTCTCCACCCCGTCGGTCCGGCCGACCAGGGTGGTCAGCCAGTCGACGACGAAGCCGGGCATCGACCCCGATGTGTCGAACGCGATGAGCACCACCTTCGCCCGTTCCGGTCCTCGACGTGACAGCATCGGTTCGTGGCCCAGCGCCAACATGATCGCCCCCTGCTTCTTCGGGTAGACCAGCCGGTCGCTCTCGGCCAGCTTCGAGGCGAGCACGTCGGTCAGCCACCGCTGCCACCAGTCCACCCGGCGGGTCTTCGGGGTGACGCCGCGCAGTCTGTCCAGACCCAGACCGCCCCACAGGCGGGTCAGCCGTTCCCCGCCGTCGAGCGTGCGGTCGGCCAGGTCGAGCAGCTCACCGCGTGCCGACCTGCCGCCGCGCAGGGCATCGCGCATCACCTCCCCCAGGACCTCCTGGCCCACCCGTTCCACGGTCTCCGGGTCCGCCGGGACGGTCACCCGGCCGCCCGAGCCGTTGGCGCCCGGATCACCGGCCAGGTGCATGCAGAACGTCGGCACGGGCTCGTCGAACGAGGCCATCCGGCGCAGCTCGGCGTACACCGTGAGGTCGGTGTGGACGAACTCGTCGTACGGTAGCGGAGACAGTCCCCGCTGCCGCAGATCCTCCTCGTACGCCTGATGGACGAGCACCGGGTCGATGCCCACGGGCTCCCGTGCGCCGTCGCCGGCCCCTCCGCGGGCCGGAACCGTGGGCAGGTCCGAAAGGTCCAGCCGACGCAGGGCGACGTGGTTGATGACCACCTCGGCGGCCAGGGTGAACGCCGGGTCGCCGCGCAGCTCCTCTTCCACGTGTAGGTGCCGGTGCATCAGGTGCCGGGCCTCGTGGAACAGCACGAACCCGACTCCCTCGGGGTCCAGTTCGACGAAGAAGTACGGGTTGTAGAGCAGTGCGCAGGCGCCGTCGCCGGTGGCGACCACCGCGGCGGTGGGGACCACGGTGGTTGGGATGTGGTGATGGCACTTGGCGTACAGCCACGACGCCACCACGCTCTGCCCGACTCCGAAGCCCAGCAGCGCGGACTCCTTGCGCTGCCGGGCCTGCTCCACGACCTCCGGGGCGGCCGGTTCCTCCGACAACAGACGACGCAGGTCCCACAGGAGGGGCCCGGATCGGTGCCGAGACGTCGGGTGGGTGTGTTGGGAGTCAACCGGACGGTGGTCGGCGGTGCCGGTGTTCTCGATTGCTCTGCGGCTCATGAGAGCCCTTTCGCCGGGGGAGACCGGTGCGGGGTGACGTGGAGGAACCTGCACGATAGCGGCCCGGTGCGACAACGCGAACGGGGTCGTGAACTCCACGGCCACTTCGGGCGTCGAACCCCGTCGTCAACGCGAGATCGTCGCGTCGAATGATGAGGAGCGGTTCGTGTTCGGAATCCTGCGCCCCTGTCGGCACTCCCTGCCCGACGGACTCGCCGAGGAGTGGATGTCCCACATGTGCGGGCTGTGCCTGGCCCTGCGCGACGACCACGGCCAGGCCTCCCGGGTCGCCACCAACTACGATGGACTGGTCGTCTCGGTCCTGACGGCCGCGCAGTCCGAGAAGGAGGCCGACACCCGCGCCGCCGGCCGCTGTCCGCTGCGCGGCATGCGCGGCGCCCGGGCGGCCAACGGTTCGGGGGCGTACCTGGCAGCCGCGGTCTCCCTCATGCTGGCCTCCGCCAAGATCACCGACCACATCGAGGACGGCGACGGCCTCTACGGCCGTCGCGGCGTCCGCTCGCTCGCGGGCCGGGTGGCCGCGCGCTGGCGGCACGGGGCCACGGAGGCGGGGGACAGGCTCGGCTTCGACGGCGCCGGGCTCATCGCGGTGATCGACCGGCAGCGGGAGGTCGAACTCGCCGCGGGGGAGGGGACCGACATCCTCACGGTCACCGCCCCCACCGAGGAGGCCACCGGTGAGGCGTTCGCGCACACCGCCCTCCTCGCCGACCGCCCCGCCAACGCCGCTCCGCTGCGTGAGGCGGGGCGCCTCTTCGGCCGTATCGCCCATCTGCTGGACGCGGTCGAGGACCGTGAGGAGGACCTGGTACGCGGCGCCTGGAACCCGCTCACCGCCACGGACACCGGCCCCGACCGCGCCCGGGAACTGTGCGACGGAGCGGTCCTGGGTGTGCGCCTGGCGCTGGAGGAGGCCGAGTTCACCGACGACCGCCTGGTCCGCGCCCTGCTGGTCCGCGAACTCGGCCGCTCGGTCGACAGGGTCTTCTCCCAGGCGGGATACCCCGCGCCGGGGCCGCACGGCCCCCACCACCCTCAAGGCCCGCACCAGCATCAGGCCCCCGGGCCCCACACGCCCCGCTACTCCCACGGCCCCCACGACGCCTACGGCGTGGAAACCCCGCACCGGGGAGGAGGCCACCACCACGGGGGGCACGGACCCGGCGAGGGCGGCCACGGCTCCGGCTCCGGGGGCGGCAAGTCCGGCGGGGGAGGGTGCTGCGACGCCTGCTCGTGCGACACCCCCGCGCTCTCCAACCCACCGAAGACGCGCGGCTTCTTCAGCGGGTGCGCGGTGGCGCTGTTCATGTGCGGCACGTGCCAGTTCTGCTGCCGGGACCCGCACCCCGGGCCCTGGACCGGGAAACCCCGCAACTCCTGGTGCGACCTGTGCGAGTGCTGCAACTGCTGCCAGTGCTGTGCCTGTTGCGAAGGAGTCTGAGACCAGCCGCCCCCGTACCCCCGGCTTCCGGCGGCGTGCGCGACCGTGCCCGTCGGAAGCCGGGGGCGCCCCGCCCGGCGCCCGCGCCGCCTCCGGGCCCCGGCGGCACCCGGCCGCCCCCCGCGCTCCGGGCGGGGCCGTGACCGGAGTCGGCCAACCCGACCGCCTGCCGCCGACGGCGAAGGAGAATCCCCGGGTACCCCCAGAGGAGAAGAGGACGATCCCCCATGCCCCGACACGGTTTCGGCGGGCTGCTCACCGACCTGGAGTGGGCCCGCCTGACGGTCGCGATCCCCCGAACGCCCTTCACCCCGGGGCAGACCCTGTTGAGGCAGGGGGAGACCGGATCAGGAGTGCACCTCATACTCAGCGGGAGGGCACGCGTCGAGACCACGCGCACCGACGGTACGTCGGTCCCCCTGGCCTTTCGCTCCTACGGAGACGTGCTGGGCGAGTCGGTACTGGCGGGGGAGGGCCGTGCCCGCAACGCCACGGTGACGGCCATGTGCGAGGGCAGCACCGTGTACTTGACCGCGCCCCACTTCCAGAGCAGGCTCACCGAGCTCAAGCTCGTCGCCGCCCTCTGGCGCAGTGTGTTCGAGCGCCAGGACGAGAGCGACCAGATCCGGGTCCAGCAGGCCGTCCTGCCCGCGGAACGCAGGCTGCCCGCCGCACTGGTGCACCTGGCCTCGATGCTGGGGGAGCCGATCCCCGCCATGCTCACCGACCGGCCCGGCGTGCAGAAGGAGGGCCGCCTGCTGCGCATCCCCCTCCCCCAACAGGAGATCGCGGCCTTCGCGGGCCTCTCCCGCACCTCTGTGCACAACGCCTACACCCAGCTGAAGGAGCAGGGTCTCATCCGCACGGGAAGGCAGTACGTGGCCATCCTCGACCTGGTCGGGCTGGAGGCTCTGGCACGCGGAGACAATCGCGACTGACGTGGCTTGCGTCACTCTGCTCCTGCTCTGTTCAGAAGTGAACAGAGGGTCACCGATCCTCCCGGAATGCTGTCGGCAGGCAACAGAAGCCCTGCCGAGCACCCGACGAGGAGATCCCCATGGAACTGATTCCGCCCCGCTACGGAACGGTCGCGCCCCTCCCTCCCTACCGCGCCGTCCTGGCCGTGGACATGGAGAAGTTCAGCGCCACCAGCTCCCTCAACCAGCAGACCATCGGCATCCTCATCCCCCACGTGCTGGAGCTGGCCCTCAACCGCTCTGGCCTGAGCCACGTCTGGGAGGGACGCCGTTTTCCGCGCCACGGAGGAGACGGCTACGTGTTCGGTACCGATCCCGAGCACCTGCCCTTTCTCATCAGCCCCTTTCTGGAGAACCTGCAGCAGGTGCTGCAGGAGGTCCAGCCGAACCTCGCCGGCCTGGACCGGGCCCTCCGGATGAGGCTGCGTGTCAGCGTCGACGTCGGTCCCCTTCCCGACCTCGGGGAGGGGGACCCCATGAACGCCATGGGCGAGGCCATGATCAGCACCCACCGCCTCCTGGACTCCGAACCGGTGCGGGAGGAACTGCGCCGGACCGACGCCGACACCACCCTGGTGGCCGTCATCGTCTCCCGGCGCGTCTACGAGGACGTCGTCCTGGGCGGTTTCACCCCCGTCAAGGCCCCCCGGTGGCAGCCGGTGCAGGCGACCGTCGCCGACAAGGGTTTCCAGGCCGAGGGATACCTGTTCGTCCCTGTGCCGTCGCGGGCCCAGGACGACGCGGCCGCGCCGGAGAAGACGGACCGGGCAGCCGACGTGTCGGCCCCCGTGAACGGTGCTCCTGGGGTCGGTGAGCCCCACATCGGCAACTCGATCAACACCAACCACGGTCAGGTGGTTCAAGCCGAGACCCTGAACGGTGGGGCGGTCTTCGGAGGCGGTGCATCACATGGCGGATGATGTGCCGCTTCCCGAAGATGCGCGAGGAGACGGAGGAAGCGATGAGACCGGAGGCCCCCCAGACACGCCGAAGCCACAGACGGGCCACGACGGCAAGGACGTGCCTCGGCAGTCGCCATGGGGCAACCGGGTCGATGAGAACCGGGGCCAGGCGGTCACCGCAGGTCGGATAGACGGTGGGGTCCATTATCACGAGTACATCGGGGAGGGGACCACTCGACGGCTCCGCCAGACGGCCAAGCTCTCGCCTGAGCGGGTGGGTGAGGTGCGCGCCACCTTCTGTTCCCCCGACGAGGGCAAGTACGCGGCGTTCCAGAGCGACCTGCGGTCCCATGGCGTGGGGGTCATCACCGGTAAGCCCGGCACCGGCCGTGCCTTCACCGCGGTGCACGCATTGGACGGGGTCCGACCCAGGACGTCGATCGAGGAGCTCACCATCGACACGGGGGAGAAGGACGCCGGTATCTCCCTGATCAGCTTGAACTCCGACCACTCCCGTTTCCTCGATCTCACCTCCCTCACCAGGCCGACGACAGCCCAGTTGGTCGCTCTGCGAGGTCTGGTGGAGGATGCCCGTGACGCCCGGGCGCTGCTGGTCCTCATCGCGGGGCCGGGGCAGCGGCAGGAGTTCCTGGCCGAGTACCAGGCCTGGCTGCACATCGACGCCCCCGCCAGCGCTGTCGACGTCTTCCGCCGGGCTATGGGGCAGCGCTGCGGGCTCGAAACCGCTGACCGGTGGTTGAGGTATCCCGAGGTTCGGGACGTTCTGGAGGGGGCCGAACCCTCGAGAGCACTCAGGCTTGCGCAGGAGGCGGACCGGAGTCGTCGCCACGGGCGGATGCCGGGGGAGGACGAGGCCGTCTGGATCAAAGAGGTCCTCGACAGCTTCGCCGACGCCACCGAGGAGATGGCGCGGTGGTTCAACAGGCATGACGCCGAGACGGAGTTCAGCCGCGTGCTGATGACGACGGTCGCCCTGCTCGAGGGCGGACACCGCGAGGTGATCACGCGCCACGCGGATCGGTTGGCCCGAGAGTGGCACATCCCGCCGCTGTGGCGCACGCCCATCTCCGGCGAAGGATTGACCTCGCACCTCTGGGAACTCGGCGCACACGTGATCGAGGACCGGGTCCACTTCAAGCGTCGTGGAGGTGCGGACGATGCGCTCGACTACCTGTGGCGCGAACATCCGGGCACACGCGAACACATCCAGGAATGGGCGAGCACAGCCGTGACCGACCTGGACAGTCCGCAGCGGGCCGTGGCCGCACAGCGGTGGCTGCGCCTTGCACGGCGCCATCGTGACGCCGCGCCCGTACGGGCGCTGATCGAAAGGTGGGGCCGTTCCGGAACCGGTATGTGGGAGGCGGTGCCTGCGATCGCGGAGGCCGCCGTCACGCCGGAACTGGGGACACAGGTGCGTTCCGTGCTGTACCAAGTGGCCCGGGGGGCGGGGGTGACCCTGCGGGACCGGACCGTTCTCGAGGCATGCCGGGTCTACGGTCGGGTCCAACCGTCGACGGCTCTGACCCGGATACGCCACATCGCGGAAAAGGTACCGACCCACTGGGACCAGGCGGTGATCCGGGCTCTGGAGGACATTGCCGGGGAAACCCCCAACGACCCCGTCGTCCTCGAGGAACTGGTCTCCTGGACGGAACGGCCCGAGAGGGGCCGACGGACCTTCGTGGCGGCACTTGCACTGTGCCGGATCCTGGATGCCCGGGAAGACGACACGACACCACGGGTGATGGCCGAGGTGAACCGGCGCGAGATCGACAGAGACCTCGTGGCTGTCGCGTGGCGTGCGGCCTCACGATCGGGCAGCAAGGTGGGAAAACCCCTGTGGTCCTGGTTCGACGCTCTCGAGGCAGGAGGGGGAGGACACCCCGGAGCTTTTGACGTCCTGCGCCGCGCGGGTAGCGGTCACGAAGCCCTCTCCCACACCCTGGCCCGCTCCATCGGGCGGTGGAAGCACGCCCATGCACGCAGGTCCCCCGTTCTCGACGATCTGGCTCACTGCCTGAGCACACATGAGGAGAAGCGATGAGCGCATGGCGACGCAAGGGCGACGGCGGGGAGGTGCCCTCCTGGAGCATCGCCTTCAGGACCCCGGACACGACGCACGCCTTCCAGGCCCGGGTACCGACCAACACCGAGGGCATGTGGTTCGAGGGGGCATTCGAGGTGACCGTCTCCTGGAACGGGGCAGGGGCGGCGGCGCGGGCACATGCACTGGCGAGGATCCAGCGCGAGGTCATCCGCATGGCCTCGAAGGAAAGTGCCCGGTTCTCCTTGGGGGACCACGGCTCGGCCGAGGCCGAGATCGCCTGTGGGCTGGCGGAGGCACGGAACTTCCGTGAGGAGGTGGTGCGCGAGGTCGCGGTGCTGGTGAGCCTGACCGCCGACCAGGAGGACCTGGCGTTGGACCGCGAACGTGAACGGATCGGTCCGCGCAAGGAGATCCAGAGGGCGTTGCACCGGGTGAGTATGGAGAGGGTCGGGGAACTCCGCAAGGACGTGCTCAGCGACCCCCAGGTCGCGCGCGTGTGGTGGTACGAGCAGAACCCGGACCTGCTGCACGACATTGAGAACGCGGGGGTGGCCCTCGACACCATGGCCACCTCCCGTGAGGAGGTGTCCGGAGTCGGGGAGGGGCGGGAGGCCGCGGGCGACCCTGTTCTGGACGCTTTCCTGGAAGGACTGGAGGAGTGGGAGGTCCCCGCGGTTCTGGAGCGCCTGACCACGTTGCTGGAGGGCTTCGAACGCCCCGACCTGGTGAACCTCCTACGCGAGAAGTGGCCGAGCGCATGAGCCCGGGCGACCGGTCCGCTCACGGGTGAAACGAGCCGGGACAGCGGGGCGAACCGGGGAGCGGTCCGGCCTGCCAGGGACCCGGGGAGGGGTCCCGGGGGACGGGACCGGAGGCCACGGGCGGGCCGGTCACCGCAGGTCCGGGCCGCTCCTAACCTGGGAGCATGACCGACAGCGCACCCCTGCCCCCGTCCCCGCTCCCCCCGGAACTGGTGGGGGCCCTCTTCGAGATGGACCTGCCCCAGCGGTACCTGGACGACCTGGCGGCGGCCCCGGACGAGGCGGGGGAGATCCTCCTGAACGCGGCTCAGGGGCTGGGCCCCACGAACCCGCGGACGGCGCGGGATCTGCTGGAGACACTGCGGGAGTTCGCCCCGAACCCCGACCACCGCCAGTACGCGACCCACATGCTGGCGGCCTCCCTCCGCGCCGAGGGCCGCGTGGACGAGGCCGACCACCTGATCGAGGGGCTCATGCGCCCCGGGGTGCTCGGCCGTGCCACGGCCGTCGTGCTCGCCGACGAGTTCGCCCGCGAGGGAGACCTCGACAAGGCGCTGTACTGCTACAACGTCGCCTGTCGCGCCATCCTCGCCCAGCCCGCGCAGATCATCTCCCAGCTGGACCCGTACGGACTCCTGCCGCTCGTCGGCCGGGCCGTGGCCCGCGAGAGGCTCGGACTCGCCCCGGACGCCCACGACCGCGCGGCCCTGGCGGCGGACGGGGCGCCGTCGTCGCTGGAGACCGCCCTGGACCGGGCTGACGACGCCGTCCCCGGCCGGGGCCCGGTCGTCCATGCGGCCTTCGCGCGGGACGCCCTCCCCGAGGCCCGGAACCTCGGCCTCCTGTCCGACGACGCGGACACGGACGCCCACCACCACGGCGTCGAGCGGTCCCTGCGGGCGGAGTCCGCGGAACACACCGGCGCCCTCATGGCCACGGTCCTCACCACCCCGGAGGAACTGGGCGCCTTCGCCGGCGCCCGAGGACTCGACGCGGCGGACGGCGATGCCCTCCGGCTCTGGGCCGGGACGCTGTCCCCGGAGTCCGGGCGCCTGGCCCCCTGGCCCCCCGGACGCAACCACCCCTGCTGGTGCGGTTCGGGGCGCAAGTACAAGAAGTGCTGCGGGTCCCCGGCCGTGCGCTGAGCCCCGCGGTCCCGGGCACGCCGCTCCCGCCCCTGCAGACGGACGGGGGCGGCGGATCGTCCGCCGCCCCCGGCTGACCGGCCCCAGGACCTGTTCGACGCCGCCGACGCGGTGGCCGGGGCCCGTTCTCACCCCTCCAGGCGCTTGAGGACCTCGGGCAGGTCGGAGGTGTGCGCGACCGTCAGCCGCCGGGTGGCGCGCGTGACCGCCACGTAGAGGTCGTTGGCGCCGCGCGGCTGCTCCAGCAGCGTGTCCGGTTCCACGACCACCACCGAGTCGAACTCCAGCCCCTTGGACTCGGTCGCGGTCAGCACCACCACCGACTCCTCCAGGGCGTCCCTGACCGGGCCGGGGCGGGCGGCGTCCGGAAGCGCCTCCGCGACCTCGGCGAGTCGGCGGTCCGACGTGACGACCGCGACGCGGCCCGCGCCGACAGCCGCCGCCTCCTCGGCCACGATCCCCGGCAGCCCCTCGGACAGCGACGCCAGCCGCACGGCGCGCGGCGGCTCACCGTCCTCGCGCACCGACTCGGGGACCTCCTCGCCGGGCGCCGCCTCGCGCAGCACGTCGGCGGCCACCGCCATGATCGGCGCCGGGGTCCGGTAGTTCACGAGCAGCCGCTCCACGTGCACCTTGCCGGGGGCGTAGGGCTCCAGGACGTCCGTCCATGAACGGGCGCCCGCCGCGCTGCCGGTCTGGGCCACGTCGCCGACCACGGTCAACGACCTGGTGGGCACCCGCCGCATCACCGTGCGCCACGCCATCGGCGACAGCTCCTGGGCCTCGTCCACGATCACGTGCCCGTACGCCCACTCCCGGTCCTCGCCCGCCCGCTCGGCGGTGGTGCGGCGCGGGCCGCTGTCGCGGTGCCGGTCGGCCAGGGCCTCCGCGTTCATCATCTCGTCCTCGGCCAGGCCGGTGAACTCCAGCACGCCCTGGGCGAACCGCACCTCCTCGGCGCGCTCCTCCTCGGCCCGGCGCTCCCGGATCCGCTCGTCGGTGTCGTCGCGCCCCAGGACGTCGGCGGCCTCGTCCAGCAGGGGAACGTCCTCGACCGTCCACGGCGACCCGGGGGAGCGCAGCAGCGCCGCCCGGGAGGCCTCGTCCAGGCCGACCCGCGTGCCGACGCGCTCCAGCGCCGCCGCGTCGGTGAGCAGTTCGCGGACCAGCCGCTCCGGCGACAGGTCCGGCCACAGCGCGTCCAGCGCCTGCCGCACCGGCGCCTCGTGCCAGAGCCGCTCGCCCACGAACGGCAGGTCGTCGTCCTGGACGGGGCGGGACAGCAGCACGGACTCGGCCCGCGCCAGCTCGCTCAGCAGGGTCCGCACGACGTACTTGCGCGCCGTGTTGTGGGCCAGCGGAAGCCCGCGCGCGGTGTCCAGCACCCGCCGGCAGGCCTCCTCCGGGACGGTGAGCGCTCCCGCGTCGGCCTCCACCACCAGGTCTCCCGACCCGAACGCCTCCAGCGGAGTGCGCTGGCGGTCGAGCACGGCCGCCGCGACGAGGTCCGCCATGAGCGGGGAGCCCTTGACCGCGGCGGTCGCGTACGCGTCGTGCGCGGTCGCCTCCACCCCCGGGAACAGCTCCCCGAGGGTGCGCATCACCACGTCGGTCTCGCCGAGGGAGGGCAGCACGTCGCTCACGTAGCGCAGGAACGCCGTGTTGGGGCCCACCACCAGCGCCCCGCGGCGCTCCAGCACGTTGCGGTGGGTGTAGAGCAGGTAGGCGGCGCGGTGCAGGGCGGCGACGGTCTTGCCGGTGCCCGGTCCCCCCTGGACGACGAGGACCCCGGCGAGCCGGGCGCGGATGACCCGGTCCTGCTCGGACTGGATGGTGGCGACGATGTCGGCCATCCGCCCGGTCCGCTCGCGGTGCAGCGACTCCAGCAGTGCCGCCTCCCCGACCAGCTGGCGCCGGTCGCCCTCGGAGAGGCCGGCGGAGTCGAACACCTCGTCGTCGAGTCCGGTCACCCTGCGCCGACGCACCCGCAGGTGGCGGCGGCGCGTGAGCCCCTGCGGGTCACCGGGGGTGGCGGCGTAGAACGGCCGGGCCGCCGGGGCGCGCCAGTCCACGAGGATGGTCTCGTGCTCGGTGTCGCGCAGGCCGATCCTGCCCACGTAGCGGGCCTCGGGGCCGTCGTCGTGGGAGAAGTCGATCCGGCCGAAGCACAGCCCCTCCTCGACCGCGCTGAGCTGGGCGCGGCGCCGGGCGTGCTCGTAGGCGCGCGTCTCGCGCTCCACGAGCGCCGCGTAGCCGGTCTGCGCGTCGAGCTGGACCTCGGCGAGCTGCTCGGCGGTGCGGGCGCGCAGGACGTCGAGCCGCTCGTACATCGTGCCGACCCGGGCCTGTTCCGCGGCCAGTGCGGACTGCTCCGGTGACGCCTCCCCGGCGCCGTCTTGACAGAACTGCATGTGCTTGATATCCTACCTGTTGCAGGTAACTATGTTTTTGCTCGGAAAGGCACAGTGGGTTCCGAAGCTTAGCACAGTCCTGCGCTCCCCGATCGACCGGCTCGTCCAGCGTTCCGCACTCCTCCTGCGGGACACGGGCGCCGACTTCCCCGTCGGACTCCCCGAGCCCCCTCGCACCCGCTACACTCGGGCCCATGCGAACCACCTCGCCCCGAGCCCAGTGGTGGCGCCGCCTCTAGGCGGTGCTCCGATTTCGCATACCCCAGCGACCGCCCCGGACCGGCGGTCGTTCGTGTTTTCACGGCCCCGGCCGGTGCGGTCATCCCGTCCGCACACTGCGCAAAAGGACCGGCCGTGAACGCCAGCGCCACACAGACCACCACGTACAGCACCCCGGGCGGCGTGACCGTCCACCGCAGCGCCACCCCCTGCGACCCGGAGGTCCTCACCGACCTCGTCCGGTCGGTCGAGTACCGGCGCGGGGGCGTCCTCTCCTCCGGGATGGAGTACCCGGGCCGCTACGACCGCTGGCACCTGGGGTACGTGGACCCGTGCCTGGAGATCACCACCCGCGGACGCCGCGTCACCGCCACCGCCCTCAACGACCGCGGACGCGTGCTCCTGCCGGTGCTGGCCCGGGCGCTGGGCACCGTCGGCGCCACCGACGGGCGCGACCGCGACCAGGTCTGCGTCGTCGTCCCCGAACCCGACCCCGACGCGTTCTTCACCGAGGAGGAGCGCAGCCGGCGCCCCAGCGTCTTCACCGCGCTGCGGGCCGTCATCGCCTCCCTGCGCAGCCCAGAGGACGCCAACCTGGGCCTGTACGGGGCGTTCGGCTACGACCTGTCCTTCCAGTTCGAGCCGATCGAACAGCACATCGAGCGCGACCCGGACGACCGCGACCTGGTCCTGCACCTGCCCGACGCCGTCATCGTCCGCGACCGCAAGCGCGAGACCTGCGTGCGCTACACCTACGAGTTCACCGTCCCCGCCGGGGGGGACCGCCCCGAGGCCACCACCGAGGGCCTGCCGCGCGAGACCGAGCCGACCCCGCCCGTGGTCGCCTCGGAGGTTCCCGAGGGGCCCGAACCGGGCTCCTACGCCAAGGTCGTCGCCCGGGCCAAGGAGAAGTTCCGCCGGGGCGACCTGTTCGAGGTCGTCCCGGGCCACCGCACCTACGCCCGCTGCTCCTCGCCCGCGCGCTTCTACGAGCTGCTGCGCGAGCGCAACCCCGCGCCCTACGAGTTCTTCTTCAACCTGGGGGAGGGCGAGTACCTGGTCGGTGCCTCCCCGGAGATGTTCGTGCGGGTCACCGGTGAGCCGGGGACCGGCCAGCGCGTGGAGACCTGCCCGATCTCCGGCACCATCCGGCGCGGGGAGGACGCCCTCGGGGACGCCGAGAACATCCAGGAGCTGCTGTCCTCCGTCAAGGAGAAGTCCGAGCTGACCATGTGCACCGACGTGGACCGCAACGACAAGTCGCGCGTGTGCGAGCCCGGCAGCGTCCGGGTGATCGGCCGCCGTCAGATCGAGATGTACTCCCGCCTCATCCACACCGTGGACCACATCGAGGGCACCCTCCGCCGCGACTTCGACGCGCTGGACGCCTTTCTGACCCACATGTGGGCGGTCACCGTCACCGGCGCCCCCAAGACCTGGGCCATGCGGTTCATCGAGCAGAACGAGTCCAGCCCCCGCCGCTGGTACGGAGGCGCCGTCGGCGTCGTCAACTTCGACGGCTCCATGAACACCGGCCTCACCCTGCGCACCGCCCACATCCGTGACGGCGTGGCCGCCGTGCGGGTGGGCGCCACCCTCCTCTACGACTCCGACCCCGAGGCGGAGGAGCGCGAGACCTTCCTCAAGGCGCGCGCACTGCTGGAGACCCTCGCCCTGGGAGAGGAGGCCGCACGCCGGGAGGTCCTCACCGCCGAGGGGGCGCCCGCGGTCCCGGAACCGGTCGCGGCCCCCGCGGCGGACCTGTCCGGCGAGGGGATGAGGGTCCTGCTCGTCGACCACGAGGACTCCTTCGTCAACACCCTCGCCGACTACGTGCGCAGGCACGGGGCCGAGGTCACGACCGTCCGCTACGGGTTCGACCCGTCGCTCCTGGACCGGCTCGCCCCCGACCTGGTGGTGATCTCGCCCGGCCCCGGCCTTCCGGAGGACTTCGGGATGTCCGCCCTGCTGGACGCCCTCGCCGCCCGGAACCTGCCGGTGTTCGGGGTCTGCCTGGGCCTCCAGGGCATGGTGGAGCACGCCGGCGGGGAGCTGCGCACCCTGGCCGATCCGGTGCACGGCAAGCCGGGCCGCGTCAGGGTGTCCGGCGGGCGGCTCCTCAGCGGGCTGAGCGAGGAGGAGGCCTTCCCCGCGGCCCGCTACCACTCCACCTACACCCTTCCCGACCTGGTGAAGGGCTTCGAGGTCACCGCCGTCCTGGAAGACGGCGCGGACGGGGAGGAGGTCGTGATGGCGATCGAGGACCCGGCGACGCGCCGGTACGCCGTCCAGTTCCACCCCGAGTCGATCCTGACCGCGAGCGTCGGGGAGGGGATCGTGGCGCGGGCACTGCGCCTGGCGCGGGACTGACGCCTCCGGAGGGGACGGCGGATCCGGGCCCGCGCGTGGCCTGTGCCACGTGCGGGCCTCCTCACCTGCACCGATGCCACCAAAGCAAAACAAATCACCGCACGCTGTTTGATGATTTCGTTATAGGACAGTGGTTGTGTATGGGTATTTTGCTAACGATCCTCGGAATCATCCTCATCGTCGCCGGTGTTCTCGGAGTGCTGCGGGGACAGCTCCTCTGGGGCATCATCTCCATCGTCGTCGGGCTGGTTCTGGCCCCCGGTACCTTCTACGGCCTCTAGCCGGTGAAGGCAGGCCCGCCGCCGAGCGGGAAACCTCCACCACGCCGACACCACCGATACCGGTCCGAGGGCCGGGTGTCCTCCCAGGAGGACACCCGGCCCTCTCCCGTCCCCGGACGTGTACCCTCGGGTGAGGCTAATCGGCCCCGCCCCCACACACGCCCCCGTGCCCCCGGAACCCCTGGTCACGGTGTTCACGCGTGCCCGGAGGCGGGGCCCACCGAACGGGAGGCAGTGCTGTGAAGAGGGTCGAGCCGCAGGTTCGTCTGGTCGCGCGTCCGCAGGTCGACTACGACGCGATCACCGACTACCTCAAGGAGGTCGGCGGTGAGGCGTGGATCGAGCGGTTCGACCGCGGCGAGCTCGACGCGCACCTCAACGATCCGCAGAACCTCGCCGAGTTCGCCGGGCGCCTGTGCTACCGCTCCTGGGAGCCGGGCCTCAACCCGAACGTCACGCGCGTGCGCACCGACCAGGACCAGTACCTCGGCAACATCCTGGCCAGCCTGCACGGCTCGGTCCTGGAGCACGTCAGCTTCAGCTTCGTCCTGCACAACGTGTCCCGGGTGCTCACCCACGAGCTGATCCGGCACCGTCCCGGCGTCGCCGTCTCGCAGGAGTCGCTGCGCTTCGTGCGCCTGAGCGACCTGCCGTTCTGGTTCCCGGACTGGGCGGAGGAGGACCCGGAGCTGATGGAGCGGGCCACGGCCATGCTCCAGCAGATGGAGGAGTTCCAGCTCTGGATGGCCGACCACTTCGGCCTGGACGACGACGGCGTCAAGTTCGCGGAGAAGAAGCACAAGACGTCCTTCATGCGCCGCTTCGCCCCCGAGGGCGTCGCCACCGGCCTGGTGTGGACCGCGAACGTGCGCACCCTGCGCCACACCCTGGAGGCGCGCACCGCCCCGGGCGCCGAGGAGGAGATCCGCCTGCTCTTCAACCTGATCGGCGAGACCCTCAGGAAGGAGGCCCCCGCCCTCTTCGGCGACTACGAGGTCGAGGACGGCGCGTGGGTGCCGCGGTGGCGCAAGGTCTGACCCCCTTCCGCGCGCGACCGGCCGGTCCGGTCCCGCGCCGGCACACGGCCCGTCCGCCCCGGTTCGCCCGAGGGCGGGCGGGCCGTTCGCACGGGGGCGCGGCACCGTGTCCCCGCGTCGCGCCGGGGGACCGTGTCCGCTAGGTTCGTGGGTAAGGAGCACCCGAGCGGAAGGACCGTGGGCATGGGCGGCGAGGAACCGCGTACCGACCGGGGGACCAGGACGGTGCGGGCGTCCGCCGCCGCGGTCTACCGCGCCATGACCGATCCGGGCTCCCTCGAGGCATGGCTGCCGCCGGAGGGGATGACCGGCCGGATGGAACGCTTCGAGCCGTGGGCCGGCGGAGGTTTCCGCATGGTGCTGACCTACCTCGACCCGGCCGCCGGACACGGCAAGACCTCCGATGCCAGCGACGTCACCGAGGTCGGCTTCGCCGAGCTGGTCCCGGGGGAGCGGATCGTGCAGCGCGTCGCCTTCGAGTCCGAGGACCCCGCGTTCGCCGGGACGATGACGATGACCTGGCGGCTGGCCGAGACGGAGGACGGCACCGAGGTGACCGTCGAGGCGACCGACGTGCCCCGGGGCATCTCGCAGGCCGACCACGAGGACGGTCTGGCCTCGTCCCTGGCCAACCTCGCGGCCCACGTCGAGGCCTGAGCACCCGCCGGCGCGCACGCCTCAGCCGTCGGCGGCCAGCCGGAGCAGCCGCGCCTCCACATCTTCGGCACGGGGGTCGCCGTGGTCGCGCAGGTAGTCCAGGGCGGCTCCCAGCGCCTCCCGGACGCCCTCCCCGTCGCCGAGGGCGACGCGGGCCTCCGCCAGCCCGATCAGTGCCACTGCCCGGCTGTCCCGGTCGTCACGTTCCTCGAAGACCTCGATGGACGACAAGTACTCCGCCACCGCATCCCCGGCCCGAGCCGAACCGGTGAGGATCCGCCCCAGCGTGCAGCGTGCCCACGCCGTACTCCACACGTCACCGATGTCCTCGAACATCCGAATCGCGGCCCGGCAGTGTCCGAGTGCGGTGTCGAACGCGCCGAGGTCCGCGCGGAAGTCGGCCAGGCTGAGCAGCCCCATGGCCTCCCCCCGCCGCTCTCCCGCCTCGTGAAAGACCCCGATGGCCCGTTCGACGGTCTCCACGGCGCCGCCGCGCTCGCCGCGTTGCCAGGCCACCACACCGAGTTGGCGCAGAGCGAACCCCTCCACCCACGGGTCACCGGCCTCGCGGTTGGAGGCCAGGGCAGCCCGGTAGTGGCGCACGGCCGAGTCCAGGTCGCCCAGCAGCCATTGGGCGTCGCCCGTCCCCAGGTGGTTGCGAGCCGTTCCGAAGGCGTCGCCCGCGCTCTCGGCCGCCCGCAGACCGAGGGTGTGGAGGTCACGCCACTCGTGCCAGTACCGGCGCAGCTCGAACAGACCGTAAACGGTCGCGGGCAGTCTCCAAGCGGTGCCGTGGTGGCCGTGCTCCAGAGCGGCACCCACCACGGCGACCAGGTTCGTACGCTCGGTCTCGAACCAATCCAGCGCGTCACGGACAGAGTCGAGCCAGGGAAGCTCGCGTCCGGCCGGGCGATGAGGCGTTCGGCGGCCACTCGGAGAGCGAGGGGGAGGCGTGCGCAGTGCTCGGCCAGTTCGTGTGCCGCGCGCGGTTCCGAGTCCACCCGGACCCCGACCGTGTTGCGTAGCAGGTTCACCGAATCGGCCACGGGAAGGACGCCCAGCGCGAGACGCCGGGCCCCTTCGCGCGCGACGAGCCCGGCCGGCGCGCTGCGGCTGGTCACCACGACCATGCAACCGGGTGACGCCGGCAGGAGGGGGCGTACCTGCGCGGGGTCGAGCACGTCGTCGACGACGACCAGGATCCGCTTGCCGTCGAGCTCGGACCTGTACAGGGCCGCACGGCCGTCGAGGTCCAAGGGGATGCGGTCCGGTGGGACGCCGAGAGCACGCAGGACGGTGTCGAGGATCTGGCCGGCTTCGGCGCGTGGGCCGGGTCCGTGCCCGTGGACACCGGCGTAGAGGTCCCCGTCGGGGAACCGGTCGCGCGCCCGGTGCGCCCAGTGGACGGCCAGAGCGGTCTTGCCCACACCCGGTGGGCCGACGAGCACCGCGACCGGAACCCCGGTCCCGGCTTCGGCTGCCGGCGCGTCCAGGTGTTGAAGATGAGCGGTGCGGTCCACGAACGCGGTGGCGGCCGGCGGTAGTTGTCGCGGGACCCGAACGGATCTGGCGGACCCGGAGACGATATGGATGCCGCCGTGCGCGAGACCCGCTTGCACCGCCGTACCGGGGCTGCCGTGCACGGTGTTCGCGGTCCGGTGGTTGTCGATGTCGGTCACAGGGGATGCATGTCGGCGTCGAAACGCTTCTCGTACTCGGGAAAGGGGACAGCCCGGTGCAGGGCCCGGTCGCGTACCGCGTTGGCCCGGACGATCTCCTGCGGGTCGCAGACCAGTTCGGGGGTGAGCATGGTGCCGTCCGGGGCGTAGTTCATGCGCACCAGCCGCTCGGAGTCGAAGAGCCAGTAGTCGTGCCGCGGGATGCCCTCGGGCCAGGTGTCCTCGGTGACGGGGAGGGTGTTGACCTCCTCGCCCGCTTGCACGCTGGAGCGGTAACCCCACACCGATTCGAACCGAAGGTAGTCGGTCAGCGGTTCGACGACCACGTGGACCCGGCTGAACCGTCGGCTTCCGCCGACGAGGCGCGCCCAGGACTCGTGCGACTCGGACGTGATGACCTCCCCGTCCTCAGGAAGCGGCGGAACGCCTCTTTCTCGTAGCCCACGTCGTAGACCTGGAGGGTCTCCAGCCGGAACGCCGTGTACCGGCAGTCCTCGAAGAATCGGTCGAACTCGTCCCCGCCCACAGGCCGGGAGCGGACACCTGCCAAGGTCACGCGTCCCTCCGCCGGAAGCGTTCGACGGCGGCGAGGACGATCTCGGGGGAGATGCGGACCGCGGTCTCGCCCGGCAGGGGATCGACCAGCTTCGCGAAGTCGGCGTCGTCGAGGCCGGCGCCCTGGACGACGAAGTCACCCGTATCGCTCAGGTAGACGGAGGGGCAGCCCTTGTTCACCGACTTGTCGTCCTCGGCGAGCAGTTCCAGTTCCATGGCTCTCCGGTCGGGCCCAGTAGAACGTTCCCAGGCCTTCGAAGCTAACACGGACCCCTTGCGCCGTAGGGCTTTCGGTCACATCTGGTCTCAGCCCTCCACGTACCTTCGCCGTATCCGTTCCACTTCGTCCCCATCGTTCTCACGCGACGCGCAAACCAGCCGCTTGACGTCGGCGGCGGCGAGCGCGTCGAGCAGGACACGCATCTGGTCTGTGTCATGCGGATCGGTGCGTTCCCCGGCGTCGTTCGTCTCTTCCCTCCCACATGTCTCCTACCCCAACCGGTCGGACGTACGGGGTAGGACGGCCCTCTCCGGTTCGTTCGCGTCCGACCGCGGTCGCCCGGTGCCCGGAGCGGCCGTGGGGAACGAGGCCCTTCCCGTGCCGTGGTCGGCGGGCCCTCCTCCAGTGAAGCGCATCCGCCTCCTCCTCAGGAGCCCGTCCGCCCGGACGGCCCGTGCAAGGCGAAGCCCCGCATCCGGCCCCACCTGCGGTGCTGCGCGGTCGGAGGCGTAGCATTCGCCGCGCGTCCGGGGCCGGTCGGTCCCCGGCGCACGTACCGGCACCCGTGTGGAGAGGCCCACCATGGACGAACAGCCCCGTACGACGGTCTTCCGCGACCTGCGCCCCCTGGGCGGCGACCCCGTCGACCTGGTCGTGGTAGACGGAAATGTGGCCGCGGAAGCCGAGGGGGAGACGGCCGTCGTCGACTGCGGTGGGCTGATCGCCCTGCCGACCCTGGTCGACGCCCACATCCACCCGGACAAGACGACCTGGGGCGAGCCCTGGCACTCCCGGAGCCCGGCACAGGGCATCGCCGGGTTCGGGGCCCAGGACGCCGAGCTCTTCCGGACCTCGCCCACGCCGGTCGGCGTCCGCGCGGAGCGGCTCATGGCCCACGCCGTCACCCGGGGCACGCGGGCCATGCGCGCGCACGCCGACGTCGCGCCCGTCTACGGGCTCGAGGGCCTGGAGGGGGTCCGGCGGGCGGCGCGCAGCCTGGCGCACGCCCTGGACGTCCAGACCGTCGCCTTCCCGCAGCACGGTGTCCGGCGCTCGCCCGGGACCGACAGCCTTCTGGAGGAGGCCGTCAGGACGGGGCTCGCCGACCTGGTCGGCGGCATCGACCCGGAGGGCTTCGACGGGGACCCCGACGGCCAGCTCGACCTGGTCTTCGACATCGCGGACCGCCACGGCGTCGGCGTCGACATCCACCTGCACGACCGCGGCGACCTGGGCGTGCGCACCATGGACGCCGTCATCGAGCGCACCCGCGCTCTCGACATGGGCGGCTCCGTCACCGTCAGCCACGCCTTCTGCGTGGCCCAGGCGGGTGACGGCTTCGACCGGCTGGCCGCCCGGATCGGCGCCGCCGGAATCTCCCTGACCACGGTCGCCTCCGACGCGGCCCGGGTCCTGCCCGCCGCGCGCCTGCGCGAGCACGGTGTCCGCGTGGGCGTCGGCTCGGACGGTGTCCGCGACTCCTGGAGCCCCTTCGGGGACGCGGACATGCTCCACCGCGCCCACATGATGGCCAGGGCGCTGAGCTCGCGCCTGGACGGGGAGCTGTCCGACGCCTACCTCACCGCCGCGCACTCCGGCGCGGAGGTGGTGGGGCTGCCCGCCGCCGACCTGGCCGTGGGCTCTCCCGCCGACTTCCTGCTGGTGGACGGGGAGTGCCTGCCGCAGGTCGTGGTGGACCTCCCCCGGCGCCGGACGGTCGTCCGTGCCGGGCGCGTGGTCGCCCGGGACGGACGCCTGGTCTGACCCGGGCGCGGCCGGGGGCGCCGGTCCCCGGCCGTCAGTAGAGGTCGTCCAGGGTCCGGAGGAGGGCGCGGAACTCACGGGCACGGCGGGAGGTCATGCGGTGGGCCACGGCCTCCAGCAGGACGCGGGCCTCGTGGGGGTCGCCGCAGCACTCCCATACGCCGCAGCTGTCGTCGCGCTCCTCCCACAGCCGGTGGTACGAGGAGCGCACGAACCGCCGCCAGATCCCGACCAGCTCGCGCGTCCACCCCGGGGACATCTCCGGGTGCCGGTGTTCGAGCCGCGAGATCTCGGCCATCGCGGGTCCGGAGAGGCCGTCGATCGCGGTGTGTCGTCGCCGTTCCCGGGGCGGGGCCCCGGAGCGGACGTCTCCCGGCCGCCTACGCGGCACGGTCCTCTCGGCTGTTGTGCATGGGACGGATTGTGCCAGAACCCCTGTCTCCGTGGCCAGACCCGTGTTCCATGCGTAGTTGCACGGCTACCCGGAATGCGCTTTCCGTGTTAGGTTCCGGACTCCTGGGAGCGCTCCCTGTCCCCGCTCACCCCTCCCGGGACGCAGACGTCCCGGAGTTCGCACAGGAGAAGCACCGATGACACCCACCCCCACCACCGGAGGGCGCGGCCGGACCCGCGCCGCCGGACCGCGACGACGCGCCCGCCGCCTCCTGCTGAACGCGGCGCTCGCCGCCGGCCTCGCCCTGGGAACGGCCGCCGCGGCCGTTCAGGCGCCGGCCGCACCCGAGCCCCACGACATCCGGAACGCGGGCAGCGACCGAAGCACCGCGGCCGCCGCGTGCGGCGACAGCGGCTTCGACGCCGAGGCCTACCTGCTCGGCTCCACCTGGGTCGCGCGCAACGGCGGCACCGTCCTCTACGAGGGCGGTGACATGCTCACCGCCATGCGCACGGCCGTCGGCAGCCTCACCCCCGGCCGCTCCTCCCAGGAGCGCGTGGTGGTGTGGCAGTCGGGCACCGTCCCGGGCAACGCCTCGCTCGACCTGCCGAGCCACACCTCCCTGGAGGTCTGCGGCACCATCCACGTCTCCGGCGCGGTCGCCGCGGACCACGCCCCGGTACGGGTGCGCAACGCCCAGAACGTCTCCGTGCCCCACCTGTCGGTCACCGGCGCCCCCTACTTCGGGGTCTTCGTGCGGGGCTCCCAGCAGGTGCACCTCGGCCAGATCGACCTGCGCCTCTCCTCGGGCCTGGGCATACGCGTCGACAGCCGGGGCAGCGACGCCGTGCGCACCACCCGCGACATCACCATCGACGACGTCTACGTCTCCGGCACGAACAACCACGGCGTGGAGACCTACAGCGTCGACGGGCTCACCATCGGCACCGTCACCGCCCGCGACACCGGGTACTCCGGTCTGCTCCTCAACAACACGGTCAACGCCGACGTCGGCCTGGTGGACGCGGTGGACGCCGGAACGGGCACCGGCTACGCCGCCTTCCGCATGGCCAACCGCAACGGGCGGATCGGGAACGGGTACCCGGACAACATCCGGGTCGGCGAGGTGCGCGCCCGGGGAGGCGGCCGCGGGATCTTCTGCGTCTCCGAGAGCGGAGGCGCGGTGATCGAGCGCGTCGACATCGCGCAGACCGGGAGCAATGCCGTCCTGGTCGAGAACTGCCACAACGTCACCATCGCCGAGGACGGCGGGACGATCGCCGGTCCCGGCGACATCCGGATCGCCGCCCGCTCCGAGTTCGCCAACACCTCGGACATCACGTTCGAGAACCTGAGGCTGGTGAACACCGCGCTCAACGAGAACCCGTGCGCGGCGGGCACGGTCGTCCGGAACATCACCTGGGACAACAGCCGGGACAACACCTGCTGATCCCGTCCGGCGACGACGCCGGGGGCCCGCCGGACCGCTCCGGACGGGCTCCCGGCCGCGCCCCGGGCCGTCTATCCTTCTACGCACTCGACGCCCGGCCCCCGTCGGGCGCGGAACGGAGGAAGCCGAGCCCGTGAAGACCATCGCGACCGTCACCCCCGACGACGTGCTCCGGCGCTTCCGCGCCACCCACCCCGTGAGCGACGAGGTCTCCCGGCGCACCAACGAGTACGCGGAGGGGATCCTCGACCTCGCCTCCCGCCAGCTGGGCGGCACGTGGCACAGGGTCGCCCTGGACCGCGAGGACGTCCTGGCGACGGTCCTGCCCTGGCACACGGGGGAGGGCGGCGAGCTGGTGCTGGTCGACCCCGAGGGGACGACCGTGGCCGACGCCGTGGACACCCTCTCCTCGTGGGAGGGCCGCTACACCGAGAGCAACCCGGTGTGCTGGGGGAAGCTGGCCTGGCACGCCGCGGCCGACCCCAGTCCCGTCTTCCTGAGCTCCTCGGCCGTGGACCACCCCTACTACGAGAGGCTCGAACGCACGGACGCCCTGACCCACCTGGACGGCCTGCACCGCATGCTCGCCTGGGCGCTCTGGGGGCGGCTGCCGGACGGGCCCCGCCTGGAGGCCTACGTGGCCGGCCCCCTGTAGGCACACGGCCCCGACGGCGCGGGTGCGCGCACGCGCCCCCGCGCGCCCTCCCCGGCCCGTGCCCCCCTCGGGCCCGCACCCCGCTCCCGGAGCCCCGGGGGCAGGGCCCAGCCGTCGCCTCCCTCCTCCGTCGCCCCGGCGCCCTCCGGCCGGGCACGGGTCAGGGGCAGACCGAGGCCAGGGAGCGTGCCAGGGCCGCTGCGCCGACCCGGTCGAGCCCCCGCTCGTCCGCGACCTCCCGGGTGCTCCGGGCGAGGTCCGCCCCGCAGTCCGGCGAGCGCAGGGCGGGGCCGGCGTCGGCCAGCGCACGCACCAGCTCGGGGGTGAGCCGGTCCAGTTCGGCCCGGACCCGGGAGAGGTCGGGTTCCGTTCCCGGCCCGCCGCCGGGGTCCGCGTGCCATCGGGCGTGCAGGCTCCGCTGAACCGTCTTGTTCTCCTCGATCTGGTCGCGCACCACCGCCGCGACGGCCTCCGGCTCCACCCCGAGCGCCGACGCGTGGCGCTCGGCCGCGGCCAGGACCTCCCTCTCGCGTTCGGGGGAGTCGACCGGGTCGCCGCTGTGCCACTTGGCCGCCGCCACGGGCAGGGCCGTCGCGAGCCGGTCGGCGGACAGTTCCACGACCGCGCCCGGCCCCACGGCACGGGTGGAGCCGGCGGCGGGACAGGCGAGCAACAGGACGGCCAGCGGGACGGCCACGGCTGGGCGCACGGCGGATTCCTTCGGACGGTTCTGGCGGGGACCCCTGGAGTGTATCCGTGCGTGTTCGTCCGCATGCCAAGAGTGACCGGCCGTGGTCGAACGTCCATGGAGGACAGCGGCGCCCCTCGCACGGGTCAAGGACTGGAGGCCGGGAAAAACTTCTGCTCAATTCTCGGCCTCGGCCCGTTAGCGGCTCCCTTTCACGGCTCTTCCCGCAGGCCACGAGGGGTAGGGGTGAGGTCGTACGAGGCCGGGACACCCGGTGTTCCGGCAGGGGACCGCAGAGAAGGGGAGGGACCATGGCACGCGACCGCGCACCCGGAGATCTCATCGGACACCACGTCCTGGACGAGGAGGGCCACAACGTCGGCAAGATCAAGCAGGTCTACCTGGATGACGAGACGAACGAGCCGAGCTGGGTGTCGGTCGAGACCGGCCTCTTCGGCCGCAACGAGACCCTCGTGCCCCTCCAGGGCTCCCGGCCCAAGGAGGAGGACATCCAGGTGCCCTTCGACAAGTCCACGGTGAAGGACGCCCCGAACATCGACGCGGACAGGCACATCTCCCCTGAGGAGGAGCGGCTGGTCCGCGACTACTACGCCCGCCACGGCAGCGCGGACGCCTCCGGCGGCGAGCGCGCGGGCGGCGTTCCCCCGGCGGGCATGGGGGACCGCGCCGGCACGGCTGGTACCGCGGGAACCGCCGGGGCGGCCGGCGACACGGGCCGGCCCGAGGCGGACGACATCTCCATGGTCCGCTCCGAGGAGCGTGTGGACATCGGTGTGGAGCGCCGCGAGGCCGGCCACGCCAGGCTCCACAAGTACGTGGAGACCGAGCAGTACGACGAGACGGTCCCGCTCCATCACGACGAGCTCCAGATGGAGCGCCGTCCGGTGACCGACGAGACCAGGGCCGACGACGCCGGGGACATGCACGAGGAGGATCAGACCTTCACGCTCTACGAGGAGCGGCCGGTCGTCTCCAAGGAGCGCGTGCCCGTCGAGGAGGTCCACGTCCGCAAGCGCGACGTCACCCGTGAGGAGCACGTCCAGGGTGAGCGCCGCAGGGAGAGGATCGAACTGGAGGACGAGGACGGGGAGCCCTCCGGCTCCTGACCGGAGCCGGGGCCGAGCGGTTCCGACCGAGGGCGGGGTGTCGTCCCCGGGCGCGGCCCGGGGACCGCCTACAGTCGCTCGTGTCGGTCACCGGCACGGAGGGGGAGTTCCATGACTGACCCGGGTGACGCGGGCGGGGAGGACACGCAGGGGGAGGACGCCGGACGGGAGGCCGGGAGCGAGCAGGTCGAACCGCGCGGGCGCGAGGCGGGCCCCGGGCGCGGCCACACCGTCGTGGTGGGCGCCGGCATGGCCGGACTCGCCGCCGCGGACCGCCTGGCGCGGGAGGGGGAGCGCGTCACCGTCCTGGAGGGCCGCGACCGCACCGGCGGGCGCATCCACTCCGTGCGCGACTGGGGCGGCTCCACGACGCTGGACGTGGGCGCCTCCTGGATGCGGGGCGAGGAGAACAACCCCCTCGCCGACCTGGTCAACGAGATCGGTCTGCGCACCGCCGTGTTCAACAGGTCCACCGAGACCGCCTACGACCCCAAGGGGCGGAGGCTGCTCTTCGACCGCCACCGCCGCAACATGGAGGACGTCCACCTCCTCCAGGAGCACATGTACTGGGGGACCGTGGGCGCCAACCCCCAGGAGTCGATGGAGGAGGGCATCAAGCAGGCCCTCTACGACGCCAACCTGGTGCGCGCCCGTGCCCGCGACGCCGACGAGATCGTGCACCGCATCGCCGAGAGCGACCACGGCGCGGACGCGGAGGAGATCGCCTTCTCCGCGGTCGCCGCCCGGCACGAGTTCAGCGGTGACGACGTGGTCTTCCCCGACGGGATGGACCGGATCACCGACCACCTGGCGCGCGGTCTGGACGTGCGCCTGGAGCACGTCGTGCTGTCGGTGGGCCACGGCGGCGACGGCGCCAGGGTGCGGGTCGACACCCCCGAGGGGGAGAGGACCCTGACGGCCGACCGCGTCCTGGTCACCGTGCCCCTGGGCGTCCTCAAGGCCGGGCAGGTCGGGTTCGACCCCCCGCTGCCCCAGGAGAAGCGGGACGCCGTCGAGCGCCTGGGCAACGGCAGCCTGGAGAAGCTGTTCCTGCGCTTCGACGAGGTGTTCTGGGGCGACGCGGAGGTCATCGTCCACCTGGGCGCGGAGGAGGGCACCTGGTTCCACTGGTACGCGGGCCAGCGGGTCCTCGGGGCGCCGGTCCTGGTCAGCCGCAACGGCGGCAACGCGGCCCGGTTCCTGGAGGGGAAGGAGGACGGCGAGGTGGTCGAGCACGCGATGGCCACCCTGCGCGGCATGTTCCGCAAGGCGCCGGACCCGGTGGACCACCTGGTGACCCACTGGGGGGACGACCCGTTCGCGCGGGGCGCCTTCTCCTACACGGCCGTCGGCTCGGGCGACGCGGACCGGGTGGCGCTCGACAACCCGGTGGGGGACAGCCTGTTCTTCGCGGGGGAGGCGACCGAGATCGAGCACACCGCCACGGTGCACGGCGCCCTGCTGTCGGGCCGCCGCGCGGCCGACCGCATCCTCACGCTCTAGCGGCCCCCGCGGTGTCCGGGGGAGCGGCCGCGCCGGGGGAGGCCCGTGCGGCCGGGAACCCCGGGGGAGGCCCCTTCGTTGGAACCCGTGGGAGGGAGCGGGCGCCGTGGCCGGAGGCGGCCGGATACGCGTCCGTGCTTTCCGAAACAGACACTGCGCTGGTAAAAGGCCCAAAACGTACACGGTACGATTGGCGGACGATCGTCCCTCGGGCCACGTCGGGGCCGTCGGCCCCCGTGATGGCGGGAAACGACCCACCCGCCCGTTATCGTGGGCGCCATGGGGCGATCCGCGGAAGATGGCAGACTCGAGGCGGGGGGCGATGTGGCCAGCCCGGCGGTCAGTGACCGCATCTGGACGGTTCCCAACCTGCTGAGCATGCTCCGGCTGTTGGGCGTGCCGCTGTTCCTCTGGCTCGTCCTGGTACCCCAGGCCGACTGGTGGGCGCTGCTGGTGCTCGGCTTCGCCGGGCTCAGCGACTGGCTCGACGGCAAGATCGCCCGCGCCTGGAACCAGACCTCGCGCCTGGGCACGGTCCTCGACCCGCTCGCCGACCGGCTCTACATCTTCGCCGCGCTGCTCGGCCTGGTGATCCGGGACATCGTCCCGTGGTGGCTGATGGCCATCCTCGTCCTGCGCGACGTCCTCATCCTCGGCGCGCTGCCGCTCCTGCGCCACTTCGGCTACGGGCCCCTCCCGGTGAACTTCGCCGGGAAGGCCGCCACGCTGTGCCTCCTCTACTCGTTCCCCCTGCTTTTCATCGCGGGCTACGAGTCCACCGTGGCGGATGTGGCGAGAATTATAGGTTGGGCCTTCGCGCTCTGGGGAACTGCTCTCTACTGGTGGGCCGGACTGCTCTACGCCGTACAGGGCCTGCGCCTGATGGCCCAGACCCGCCGCGACGAAAGCGCTGATCACCACGGGGACCGACCGGTCGCCGGAGACAGCGACCACGTCCGCGGCCACGACACGGATCGACCCGATCCAGCCACATCGGCGGCCGCTGACGGCGATCCTGGAGCGGTAGCCGAAGGCTCGGACCGGCCGAGCCGCCCGGATCAGGGACGGACCGGACCCTGATCCACCGACGGACCGGCTCACCGCGAGTCCTGTCGGATCGAAAGGGAGTGTCGTCTCCGTCATGAGAACATGTCCCACCGCGCGCCACGGCGCGCGCTCCGAGAACCCGTCCCCCGCCGCGTCCTCCCACGGCACCGTCCTACGGAGGCACCGGCGATGAGCACCCACGAGGAAACCCCGGAGAGCGCTTTTCAGGCGCCTCCCATGAAGGCCGTCGTGATGGCCGGCGGCGAGGGGACCCGCCTCCGCCCCATGACCGCCAACCAGCCCAAACCCCTGCTTCCGGTGGTCAACAAGCCCATCATGGAGCACGTGCTCCGCCTGCTGCGCAAGCACGGTTTCACCGAGACCGTGGTCACCGTCCAGTTCCTGGCCACCCTCATCCGCAACTACTTCGGGGACGGCGAGGAGCTCGGGATGAAGCTCCACTACGTCGCCGAGGAGGTCCCCCTCGGCACCGCGGGCAGCGTCAAGAACGCGGAGGAGCACCTGCGCGGGGAGCCGTTCATCGTCATCTCCGGCGACGCGCTCACCGACATCGACCTCACCGACATGGTGCGCTTCCACAAGGAGAGCGGCGCCAAGGTCACCATCGCGCTCAAGCGGGTCCCCAACCCGCTGGAGTTCGGCATCATCATCGTCGACGAGCAGGGCCGGATCCAGCGCTTCCTGGAGAAGCCCACCTGGGGCCAGGTCTTCTCCGACACCGTCAACACCGGCATCTACATCATGGAGCCGGACGTCCTGGACCGGGTCGCCGAGGGGGAGGTGGTCGACTGGTCGGGCGACGTCTTCCCCCAGCTCCTGGAGGAGGGCGAGCCCCTCTACGGCTACATCGCCGACGGCTACTGGGAGGACGTGGGCACCCACGAGAGCTACCTGAGCGCCCAGGCCGACGTGCTGTCCGGCAAGGTGGACGTCGACATCGACGGCTTCGAGGTCTCTCCCGGGGTGTGGGTCGGCGAGGGGTCGGAGGTCCACCCCCGCGCGATCCTCAAGGGCCCGCTCTTCATCGGCGACTACGCCAAGGTCGAGGCGGGCGCCGAGCTGCGCGAGTTCACCGTGGTCGGCAGCAACGCCGTGGTGCGGTCCGAGGCCTTCTGCCACCGCACGGTCCTGCACGACAACGTCTTCGTCGGCCGGGGCGCCAACCTGCGCGGCTGCGTCGTCGGCAAGAACACCGACGTCATGGCCGCCGCCCGGATCGAGGAGGGGGCGATCGTCGGCGAGGACTGCGTCATCGAGTCCGAGGCCTACGTCAACGCCGACGTCAAGGTCTACCCCTTCAAGACCATCGAGGCCGGCGCGGTCGTCAGCACCAACGTCATCTGGGAGTCGCGCGGGCAGCGCTCGCTGTTCGGCCCCCGCGGCGTGTCCGGGCTGATCAACGTCGAGATCACCCCCGAGCTGGCGGTGCGCCTGGCCAACGCCTACGCCACCACCCTGAAGAAGGGCGCGCTCGTCACCACGTCCCGTGACGTGTCCCGGGCCGCCCGGACGCTCAAGCGCGCGGTGATCAGCGCGCTCACGGCCGCCGCCATCGACGTGCGCGACCTGGAGGTGGTGCCGCTGCCCGTGGCGCGCTTCCACACCTCCCAGAGCGGGGTCAGCGGAGGCATCACGCTCCGCACCACCCCGGGCGACCCGGAGTCGGTGGACATCCTCTTCCTGGACGGGGGCGGGGCCGACCTGTCGCCGGCGGCCCAGCGCAAGCTCGACCGGGTCTTCTCCCGCGCCGAGTACCGCAGGGCCTTCCCCGGGGAGATCGGGGAGCTGACCTTCCCCTCGCGCGGTGTCGAGAACTACTCGCACGACCTGCTGCGCTCGGTCGACACCTCGGGGGTCGCCGAGGCCGGGCTCAAGGTGGTCGTCGACTGCGCGGGCGGCAGCGGCTCGCTCATCCTCCCCTCCCTGCTGGGGCGGATCGGCGTGGACGTCCTCACGGTCAACAACCGGCTCGACGAGGCCTCGCCCACCGACACCGTCGCCAAGCAGAACCGCGACCTGGAGCGGCTGGGCGAGCTCGTCTCGGGGTCGGGAGCCGACTTCGGGGTGCGCTTCGACCCCGTGGCCGAACGGCTGGCCATCGTGGACGGCAACGGCGAGCTGGTCGACAACGACCGCGCCCTGCTGGTCGTCCTGGAGCTGGTCTGCGCCGAGCGCGGGGGAGGCCGGGTGGCGCTTCCCGTCACCACGACCCGGGTCGCCGAGACGGTGGCGGCCGCGCACGGGGTCGAGGTGCACTGGACCGCCACAGCCACGGGCGAACTCACCAAGGCGGTCCAGAGCGGGGGCGAGGACGTCGTTCTGGCCGGGGACGGCCGGGGCGGTTTCGTCGTCCCCGAGTTCAGCCCGACCAGCGACGGCATCGCCGCGTTCGTCCGGCTGCTGGGACTGGTGGCCAGGGACCGCCGCTCGCTGAGCCAGATCGACCGGGCGATCCCCCAGGCGCACCTCCTGCGCCGTTCGGTGCCCACCCCCTGGGCGGTCAAGGGGAGCGTCATGCGCGCCGTCGTGGAGGCGGCTGGGGACCGTCGGCTGGACACCACGGACGGCGTCCGCGTCCTGGAGTCCGACGGCAGCTGGGCGCTCGTCCTCCCGGACACGGCGGAGGCCGTGACCCATCTTTGGGCCGAAGGTCCCGACTCCGACACCGCTCACCGCCTGCTGGACGAGTGGGCGGCCGTGGTCGAACGGGCCGAGGGCTGACCGGTGCGACGCGCGGGCGAGGGCGGTCCCCCCGTCCCCGCCCGTGCGTCGCGCCCGGGGCGGTCACGGCCCTCCGGGCCGCCCTTTTGAGGGATAAAATGGACATATCACCAGGTTGAGGCCGTCCGATGACGGCAGTGCGAATCCGTGGGGGTTCACCGAGAACCAAATCCCCCGGAGGAGCATCAGCATCAGGACAGGTGTTTCACTGTCCCGAGGCCGGCCACCGGTGGAGGCGGCGCCCCGGGCGCCGGGTCCACCGATCCCCGCGCCGCACGAGCGGCCGGGGCGCCTACGGCAGGCCGAGGAGGAGCGAAACCCTTCCTGGACAGGGATATGGTTTAAAGTCGAGTGTTCCCTGGAGCGCCGCGTCGCCCACCGGACCGGGTATCCCGGCAACGGCGGACACCCTGACCGGGGGTGACGAGGAGTACGACACGGGGGATGAGACCTAGCGACCGACCGTGTGAGGCGCACCGCTGCCGCGACAGCGAACCGCCCCACCACGTGCCGGGCGACGTGTGGACCAGGTGTCCGCGCGGGACCCGGGGCGTGTCACCGATCAGCCGAATCAAGCACCGCCCCGTGCGGTAGGAGGCCGAGCCGACCTATGTCGAGCGTTTACTGCACGCAGTGCGGTCACGCCGTTGCGGATGATGCCCGTTTCTGCTCCCACTGTGGAACCCCCGTCCGCAGGGCCGAACAGCAGGGCCCCCGACCCGGTTCGGGTGGGGACGCCGCCGGAGACGTCACGTCCACCATCTCCATCTCGGGGATACAGGCCCTGGAGGAGGAGGAGTCCGGCGACGAGCTGGGCGGTGACGACCCCGCCAACGCCGACGCCCTGCCTCCGGGCACGGCGCTGCTCGTTGTCAGGCGTGGCCCCAACGCGGGAAGCCGCTTCCTGCTGGACAGCGACGTGACCACCGCCGGACGGCATCCCAACAGTGACATCTTCCTTGACGACGTCACCGTGTCCCGACGCCACGTGGAGTTCTTCCGCCGCGGCGACGGGTTCGGCGTCCGCGACGTGGGCAGCCTCAACGGCACCTACGTCAACCGTGAGCCGGTCGACGAGGCCCAACTCGGTGGTGGGGACGAGATCCAGATCGGCAAGTTCCGCATGGTTCTGCTGACCAAGCCGCGCCGCTGAGGGGTCGCTGACCACGGACGACGGCGGCGGGTGGGCCGATGAGGTTTGCGGCCCCCCGCCGCCGGAGAGCTTTGTAACGAAGGGTGCCGATTTCGCCTTCGGGTCCTGAATCCGACGGCGGTCAGGTGACGAGCGCCCATCCGGTATGACGACGCGTGGGACGGAGCCGCTGTGAAGCACATGGAGGTTGTCGGCGTCCGGGTCGAGATGCCCTCGAACCAGCCGATAGTCCTGCTCAAGGAATCCGAGGGGGACCGCTACCTGCCGATCTGGATCGGCGGCGTGGAGGCGACCGCGATCGCGCTGGCACAACAGGGCGTCGCGCCGGCCAGGCCGCTCACCCACGACCTGTTCAGGGATGTCCTGGACGCCCTGGACACCGGCCTCACCACGGTGAACATCACCGGTCTCAGCGACGGCATCTTCTACGCCGAGCTGGTCTTCAGCAACGGCGTGGAGGTCAGCGCCCGCCCCTCCGACTCCATCGCCCTCGCCTTACGCACGGGTGCGCCGATCTACGCCCACGAGGACGTGATCGCCGAGGCCGGGATGCCGATCCCGGACGAGCAGGAGGACCAGGTCGAGGCGTTCCGGGAGTTCCTGGACAACATCTCGCCCGAGGACTTCGGCAGGAAGGCCGAATAGACCGCTGCGGGGTCCGTGCGGCGAGGGCTCCGACCAGCGTGGAAGCAGAAGGGACACAGCTGCGACCTGCGGCTTTGTCCGACGTGCCGGTGATAGATTGGGCTGGGGAAGTGACCGTGGCGGTCAGGGCCGAAACCCGTGGAGGCGCACAGGGCGCCTCCGGGCGGGCCCCGGGGCACCAACGGCGCGCGCACTTGGCGACGCGCCGGGTCCTGTCGTTGACGCTGCCGGTCGGTAGTCCTACCGTCAGTGCAGTGGAACCCGCGGCGCACCCATCCCCTGAGTGGATATCCCCTGTCGAGGCCGCCGCGGGACGAGAAGCCGGAGGTCGGCGTGGCGGTAGCGAGCGGCAAGCGGAATCCCCATGACAGGCGGTCCGCGCTGCGGCTAGCGGGGCAGCAGGGCCTACTGTGCGAAGAGGACGTGGTGGCGCGGCCTATGGACGTCGGGTATCGGGGCCCAGCGGCGTGTACCGCCGCCGGGATCACCTACCGTCAGCTCGACTACTGGGCGAGAACCGGCCTGGTCGAGCCGAGCGTGCGTACCGGAGCCCAGAACGCCCCCCTGTACAGCCTGCCCGACATCCTGATGCTCAAGGTGGCCAAGCGGCTGCTGGACACGGGCATATCGCTGCAGCAGATCCGGACCGCGGTGGACCACCTGCGCGGACGCCCCGCCCCCGACCTGGCCCGCATCACCCTCATGAGCGACGGCGTCAGCGTCTACGAGTGCACCTCCCCCGACGAGGTCGTGGACCTCATGCAGCGCGGCCAGGGCATGTTCGGCCTGGCGCTGGCCCACGTGTGGCGTGAGCTGGAGGAGGCACTGGGCGTGGTCCCCGACGAGGAGCGGACCGAGCTCCCCTCCGCGCCCCCGCCGGTGGACGAACTCGCCAGGCGGCGCAGGGAGCGCCGGACGGGCTGACCCCGGGGACCTCCGGGCATCCACCGGTGTCGCCCGCGCGCGCCGGAGCAGGCAGGTATTCGAGAGCCGTTCCCCGGCCGTGCTGTGCCCGGCCCGTGCCCGGACGACCGCGGGCCTGCGGTGTGCCCGGGGGCCGAGCAGGGAGCGGCCGCCCGCCCGGTCCGCCGTCGAGGCCCCGGGCGCGGGGACCCGGCGCCCGAGGCCGCCCCGTCGGCGGCGGGGACCGTTCCGGCGACCGCACCGGCAAGGCAGGGGTGTACGCGGACCCCCCGACAGGTGGCGGACCCCTGTGCGCACCGGTGCGCACAGGTGGCCGAAACGCGTGGGCGGGCTCTGCGCCTGCGGTGATGATCGAGTACCGTCGTACTCACAACAGGGACGAAGGGTGGAATTCGCCCTGTCCCCACATGCGTACATAGCGTCAGCAGGCTGTCAATACCGCGCGGGAGAGACCCCGGCAGGGGCGCCGACGGGGCAATACTCCCCAGTAACCTCTCAGGCACCACGGACCGCGCGGAGGAGGCCGCTCTGAAGCCGGGGCACGTCCGTGCCCGGTGACAGAGGGGGAGACCGTGAGGAACACCGCCGAGTCGACTCGGCCCTGTCACCAGGAGGTCTCCGTGCCCGATCAGCCCGTGAACACCCCCGGCGCGCCCGCCCGGGTGTTCGCCGACCGCCACATCGGCCCCACCCCGGCCGAGATCCAGGAGATGCTCAAGACGGTCGGCCACGGCTCCACCGCCGAGCTCATGGCGGCGGCCGTACCGGAGTCCATCCTCACCGGCCCCGGCAGCAGCGCCCCGCTCGCCCTCCCCGACGCGATCGGGGAGGCCGAGGCCCTGGCCGAACTCCGCGACCTGGCCGCGCGCAACGACGTGCGCACCTCCCTGCTCGGCCAGGGCTACTACGGCACCTTCACCCCGCCGGTCATCCTGCGCAACATCATGGAGAACCCGGCCTGGTACACGGCCTACACGCCCTACCAGCCCGAGATCTCCCAGGGCCGCCTGGAGGCCCTGCTCAACTTCCAGACCATGGTCTGCGACCTGACCGGCCTGCCGGTCTCGGGCGCCTCCCTGCTGGACGAGTCCACCGCGGCGGCCGAGGCCATGACGCTGGCCCGCCGGGCCTCCAAGAGCAAGGCCGACGTCTTCGTCGTCGACGCCGACGTCTTCCCGCAGACCCTCCAGGTCCTGCGCACCCGCGCCGAACCCCTGGGCATCGAGGTCGTCGTCGCCGACCTGACGCAGGGCCTTCCCCAGGGCGACGCCTTCGGCGTCCTCGTCCAGTACCCGGGCTCCGGCGGCGCCGTGCGCGACCCGGGCGACGTCATCGCCGCGGCCCACGAGCGGGGGGCCCTCGCGGTGGTGGCCGCCGACATCCTCGCCCTGACCCTGCTGCGCAGCCCGGGCGACCTCGGCGCCGACATCGCGGTCGGCTCCACCCAGCGCTTCGGCGTCCCGCTCGGCTTCGGGGGCCCGCACGCCGGCTACATGGCCGTCGGGGAGAAGCTGCGCCGCCAGCTGCCCGGCCGCCTGGTCGGGGTCTCGGTGGACAACGCGGGCAAGCCCGCCTACCGGCTCGCCCTCCAGACCCGGGAACAGCACATCCGCCGCGAGAAGGCCACCAGCAACATCTGCACCGCGCAGGTGCTCCTGGCCGTCATGGCGGGGATGTACGCGGTCTACCACGGCCCCGACGGCCTGCGCGCGATCGCCCGCCAGGTGCACACCCGCACCGCGGCGCTGGCCGACGCCCTCGTCGAGCGCGGTTTCGAGATCGTCCACTCCGCCTACTTCGACACCCTGCGCGTGCGCGTGCCCAGCGCCGCCCGCGTCGTGGAGACCGCACTGGAGGCCGGGTACAACCTCCTCCCCGTCGACCAGCACACGGTCGGCGTGAGCGTGGACGAGACCACCTCCGTGGCCGACCTGGAGGCGGTGCTGGCGGCCTTCGGCGAGGCCGAGCGGGGCTCCGCCAAGGGCCTCCCCGACGTGGACCCGGAGGCCGCACGCCTCCCCGCCGAGCTGGCCAGGGAGGTCGACTACCTCGCGCACCCGGTGTTCAACACCCACCGGAGCGAGACCTCCCTGCTGCGCTACATGCGCCGCCTGTCCGACCGAGACCTGGCCCTGGACCGCACGATGATCCCGCTGGGCTCGTGCACCATGAAGCTCAACTCGACCACGGAGATGGAACCCGTCACCTGGCCCGAGTTCGCGGGCCTGCACCCGTTCGCGCCGATCGACCAGGCCGCCGGGAGCATGACCGTGATCCGCGACCTGGAGGCCTGGCTGGCCGAGGTCACCGGCTACGACGCCGTGTCCCTCCAGCCCAACGCCGGGTCCCAGGGCGAGTTCGCCGGACTGCTCGCCATCCGGGGCTACCACCGCTCGCGCGGCGAGGCCCACCGCGACGTGTGCCTCATCCCCAGCTCCGCGCACGGCACCAACGCCGCGAGCGCCGTGATGGCGGGTATGCGCGTGGCCGTCGTCGCCTGCGACGACAACGGCAACGTCGACCTGGACGACCTGCGCGCCAAGACCGCCGAGCACGCGGACGACCTGGCCGCGATCATGGTCACCTACCCGTCCACGCACGGTGTGTACGAGGACACCATCACCGAGGTGTGCCGCCTGGTCCACGAGGCCGGCGGCCAGGTGTACGTCGACGGCGCCAACCTCAACGCGCTCCTCGGCTGGGCCAAGCCGGGCGAGTTCGGCGCCGACGTCAGCCACCTCAACCTGCACAAGACGTTCTGCATCCCGCACGGGGGCGGGGGCCCGGGCGTGGGGCCGGTCGCGGTCCGCTCGCACCTGGCCGGCTTCCTGCCCAACCACCCGGCCCAGTCCGAGGCGGGCCCGCACACGGGGGTGGGCCCGGTGTCGGCCGCGCCGTTCGGTTCGGCGGGCATCCTGCCCATCTCCTGGGCGTACGTCCGGATGATGGGGGAGGAGGGCCTGCGCTCGGCCACCGAGGTCGCGGTCCTGTCCGCGAACTACCTGGCCAAGCGGCTGGAGCCGTACTTCCCGGTCCTCTACACCGGTGCGGGGGGCCTGGTGGCCCACGAGTGCGTCATCGACATCCGCCCGCTCCAGAAGGCCAGCGGGATCAGCAACGAGGACGTGGCCAAGCGCCTCATGGACTACGGGTTCCACGCCCCGACGATGTCCTTCCCGGTCAACGGCACCCTCATGGTGGAGCCGACCGAGAGCGAGAACCTCGCCGAGCTGGAGCGGTTCGTGGAGGCGATGATCGCGATCCGCGCCGAGATCGACCGGGTGGCCGGCGGGGAGTGGGACGCCGAGGACAACCCCCTGCGCAACGCCCCGCACACCGCCGAGGCGGTCACCGCCGAGAAGTGGGAGCACGGCTACACCCGGGCCGAGGCCGCGTACCCGCTGCCGTCGCTGCGCACGGACAAGTACTGGCCGCCGGTCGGCCGTATCGACCAGGCCTACGGCGACCGCAACCTGGTCTGCTCCTGCCCGCCGCCGGAGGCCTTCGCGATGTAGGCGAGCGGGACGGACGAGGGG
>NZ_JBSHDN010000013.1:23215-66121 GCF_053616335.1 Nocardiopsis sp. NPDC055824 | reverse complement strand
GCAAGGGGCGCCTCAGCGAGGCGGACATCGACGCCACGGCGCGCGAGATCCGTATCGCCCTGCTCGAAGCGGACGTGGCCCTGCCCGTCGTCCGCGCTGGCCCTCAGCGGGACGAGCGCTCCCGGAGGGCGCCGGCCGCCGCGCGCAGCGCCCCCGGGCGGGAGCGGGCGGCCGCCACGGCCGCCGCCGTCCCGAGGAGCCCCAGAGCGACCGCCGCGACCAGCAGCGGCGGGGGGCCGGTGAGGTGTCCGTCCGCCCGCACCGCTCCGAGGAAGTCCACCGGCGACACCCCGTTGAGGACCAGGTACCACAGCAGCGGGTAGACCGCCTGGAACGGGCGGCCGACCCGGCTCACCACTCCCAGGGCCAGCGCCAGTCCGGGGACGAACAGCGCCCCGGCCGCCCAGGCCGAGGCCCCGGCGGCGTCCCCGGACGCGACCATGCGGACCAGGGGCCCGGCGCCGACCAGCGCGGCGACGGCCACCCCCGCCGTCCACTCGGCCAGGAAGCGCGCGGCGGCACGGGGGTAGGAGGCGAACAGGACGTCGAGGCCGACCAGCCGGGCCCGGGTCCCCAGGCCCGACCAGACCAGGACGGGCCAGATCCAGGCGAGGAGGAGGACCATGGGCGCCGACCGCGCGGGCAGCAGGAGCGCCGCCGCGGTGATCGCGGCCACCCCGCCCCACCACCAGCGGCTCCGGCCGCCGAGCAGCATCCGCAGCTCTCCCGCGACCAGACGCGGGAACACGGCCCACGCGCCGGGGGAGCGGGTCGGAGAGGGCAGGGGCTCCAGCCGCGGCGGAGCGGTCGCGGAACCTCCCTCCCCGTCCGGGGAGGCGTCCTCCGGCCCCGGAGGGGTGTGCGGCGCGGCTCCCCGCGGGCGGGGCGCCCCGCCCGCGGCGCCCCGTGCGGGGTCGAAACGGTCGAACCACAGTGCGGGCAGCACGGCCAGCGCGACCGCGGCGGCCAGGATCACCAGGCGCGTCGCCATCAGCTCGCCGGACGGCTCCCACCCCGGCCACTCGATCGCGCGCAGCGGCTCGTCCACGTAGGTCAGGCCGAGGCTGAACTCGCCGGCGGACGCGTCGACGCCCTGGGCGGCGAGAGACGTGCGGAAGGACTCCGCCACGCTCGCCGCCCCCAGTCCGCCGAGCGGGGCCCGGGGCGACAGCCCGCCGAGGAGCAGGGTGAGCGCCGCCACCGACCACACGACGTTGCCCGCCCCGCCGCGCAGCACGGGCGCGGTCTCGAAGACGACCGCCGCGGCGGCGGTGAGGGCCATCAGCGGCAGGGCCAGCACGAGGTAGGGGGTGAGCAGCCGGACCGGGTCCACCCACACGGCCTCGCCCCGGGCGATCTGCATCACCGCGGCCGTCGCGGCGAGCACGCCGAGCATCGACACCAGGACGGTGAGGTTGCCGCCGAACTTGGCCAGCAGGTAGGCGGGGGAACGCAGCCGCGTGGCGGCCAGCAGCTCCCCCACCCCGGTCTCCCTGTCCCTGGCGACGGTGTTCCGCACGACGTAGAAGCCCGCCAGGGTCAGCCACAGGGCGCCCGCCAGCGCGGTGACGGTTCCGACGTAGGCGCTGTCGTACACGCCCCGGTACCCCGCGACGTCCACCACCGTCCAGTGGGAGTCGACGGCCGGGACCGCGACGTAGCCCAGGCCGACGGTGGCCAGCAGGGTCACCAGGTAGACCGGCCGACGGACCCGCTCGCGGACGTCGCCCAGCACGAGGCGCGCGTACCCCCTCACCACGACGACCCCCGCAGCGCCCCGGCGGGGCCGCCGGAGGTCCCGGCCCGGCCGGGCGGGACGACGAGGAGGTAGAGGTCCTCCAGGTCGGGCCGCACGCCGACGGCGCCGGCCAGCGGGGCGTGCGGGGAGAGGATCCGGACGCGCACCCCGTCCCCGGTGCGCACCATGCGGCTGACGTGGTGGCGCTCCCGCAGGTCCGCCGCGGCGTCGGGGGCGACGACGGCCTCCCACACCCGGCCCTCGGCCTCGCCCAGCAGGTCCTCGGGGGCACCGTGCCGCAGGAGTCGGCCGCCCGCCATCACGGCCAGGCTGGAGGCGGAGGACCCGACGTCGGAGACGATGTGCGTGGACAGGACCACGATCCGGTCCCGGGCCAGGTCCGTGAGGAGGTTGCGGAAGCGCGCCCGCTCCTCCGGGTCCAGTCCGGCCGTCGGCTCGTCGGCGATGAGCACCCGGGGGTCGGTGAGCAGGGCCTGGGCGATGCCGACGCGGCGCAGCATGCCTCCGGAGTACCCGCCCAGTGGGCGCCGGACGGCGCCCGTGAGGTTGACCAGTTGGAGGAGGTCGTCGATCCGGGCCCGCGCGACGCGCGCGGGGAGCCCCCGGGCCGCGGCGAGGTAGCCGAGGAACTCACGGGACGTCAGGTGGGGGTAGGCGCCGAAGTCCTGGGGGAGGTAGCCCAGGCCCGCCCGCAGCGGCCCGGGGCGTGCCACGGCGTCCGCGCCGTCCAGGAGCATCCGGCCCGAGGTCGGCCGGGTCACGGTCGCCATGATGCGCATCAGGGTGGACTTTCCCGCCCCGTTGGGCCCGAGGAGCCCGATCACGCCGGGGGTCAGCCTCAGGGTGAGGTCCTCGACGGCGGCGTGGCCGCCCCGGTAGACCTTGCCCACGCCGATGAGGTCGAGCACGGGCCCCGCGTCCGGCGCACGGCCCTGCGGCGCGGTCGCGGGGAAGGTTCGGTCGTCACTCATGGGGCGTCTCCCGGTGCGGCTTGCGTGCTGGGGCCCGGGGCCGGTCCCCGTCGTCGGTCTCGTCATGGCACCAGCCTGGCCGTGCCGGAGCCGCCTTCCCATCCCGCTGCGCCCCCTCCCGGGGGTGGGGTGCGCCCCACCCCCGGGAGGGTCCCGGTGCGTCGACCGGTCGGCCGGGGGCTCCCCGCACGTGTGGAGGGCCCGCCCGCTACGGGCGCGGGTCCGCGGGGCGCGGCCCTCGGAGCGCCGGGTCCGCGGACCGGTGCAGGAGGTCCGCGAGGGCCGCGGTCCGGCGGGCGAACTCCTCGGGGCCCTCGACCGTGAACGGCAGACCGGTGAGGGCGAGCACGACGGCGATCCACTCGAAGGAGTCCACCCGGGCGGTGTAGCGGGACCGGTCCGCGCCGACCTGCACGAGGTCGCCGTCCACGCGTGCGATCCGTGCGGCGACCTCCCGGGCGGGGGCGTCGAACAGCACCGACACGGCGTGCCCGGCCCCGCCCTCCCGGAAGTCCCGTTCCAGGAGGGCGGCGAGCCCCTCCCCCGGCTCCCCGCCCGGCATCTCCCTCGGGACGAAGGGGACCCGGGCCGGGACGACCTCGCCGACCCGGTCCAGCCGGAAGGTCCGCCAGCCCTCCGCGTCGCGGTCCCAGGCGTACAGGTACCAGCGCCGCCCCGACATCACCAACCGGTACGGGTCCGCCCTGCGGCGGCGCTCCTCCCCGTCCCGTCCCCGGTGGAGGAACCGCACCCAGTGCCCGGCCGCGACGGCCTCGCCCAGGGCCGTGAGGACGTCCGGCCGGACCCCGGGCCAGGAACGGCGCTCCGGCTCGACCGCCGCCCCCAGTGCCTCGGCCCGGCGCGCCGGCCGGGAGGGCAGGACCTGGCCGAGCTTGGCCAGCGCGCGTTCGGCGCTCTCCTCGACCCCCTCCACACCGCCGGGCCCGCCCGCGACGATCCGCAGGCCGAGGGTCGCGGCGACGACCTCGTCGTCCTCGAGCAGCAGCGGCGGCACCGCCCGCCCCGCGGCGAGGCGGTAGTGTCCGCCGGGTCCCCTGAGGCTCTCCACGGCGTATCCCAGCTCGCGCAGCCTGTCGATGTCGCGGCGCAGCGAGCGGGGGCTCGTGCCGAGGGCTTCGGCGAGGTCCGCCCCGGGCCACGCCCGTCCGGTCCCGAGGAGGGACAGCAGGCGCAGGATCCGCTGACTGGTGTCGGCCATGTCCCCATACTGCCCGCCGCCAGGGAGTTCCCGTGCGGGGGCGGCCACGCCCGGGAGCGCGGACGGCGGCGCCCCGGGGGGCGCGCCCGGACGTCCTGCACGACCCGGGGCCCGGTCCCCGCGGTGTCCGCGTTCCGGCGCGACACGCGCCTCGACCTCGGCGGAAGGGGCTTCGGCCCCGCTGCCGCCGACCGCCTCCGGGCGCACACCGCCGGGCTGCCGGGGACGTCGCGGGGTGGCGGCCCCGAGGCGTCCGCCGACGGCCGGTTCGCGTCCGGCAGGATGGGGGGACCCGGGAGGGCGGTGGACCCGTGCGGAGCGCAGGCGTCGCAGCAGAAAACCGTGCCCCAGGACGACCATCCAGCACTCGATCCCCTTACCAAGGCCTTATCCGTCCTGGGTAAGGGGCCGGGGCAACCTATGAAGTGAGAGAGCGATGTTCGACGACCTGATCGGTTGGTTCAAGGGACTCTTCGGCGGCGCCGCCGAGGAGGTGACCCAGGGGGTGACCGACACCCTGGAGGGCGCGGGCGTGGGCACCGCCGTCGAGTCCGCGCAGGGCTTCGGTGAAGAGGCCTACGGCGGCGCGGTCGAGTCCGCGCAGGCCTTCGGCGAGGAGACCTACGGCGGCGCGGTCGAATCGGCGCAGGCCTTCGGCGAGGAGGCCTACGGCGGCGTGGCGGAGGAGGCCCAGGCCTACGGCCAGGAGGCGCTCGGCGGGGTCACCGAGACCGTCGAGGGGGTCCAGGGACAGGCCGACGCGATCGGCGGCGTCATCGAGGACCCGGGCGCCGCCGCGGCCGACGCCGCCCGCGACCAGTTCTACGGCAACAACGGCTAGCCCCGTGCCCTCCCGCCCCGGGAGGGCGCACGTACAGGCCACCCGTGTCCCGGGGCCCGATGCCCGGGTCCCGGGACACGGTGCGTGCGCGGTGGCGTGCCGCCGGGCGCCGCCGGTCCGGCTCCGCGCACGCGGGCCCGTCTGCCGGTGGCGGCCGGAGCACCCGCCCGGCCGGCGGGCTCCCCGCCCTCCACCGACAGCTCACCGTGACCGGCCGGTGCCCCGAGGCGCGGCCCCGCGCCCGTCCCGTGCTCCGTCCTCCGGGGCCTCCGACGGCCCCCGCCTGCCTCCGTGACGCCTCCGGCCGGTGGCGGCCAGCGCCAGCAGCGCCGCCAGGCACGACCACGCGAAGGCGTCACCGATCCGGGAGTAGAGCGTGGTCACCCCCTCCCGGGGCACGTACGCCACCATGGTCTGCTGCCCGGTGGTGAAGTAGTCGGTCGTGGCCAGTGTCCGGCCCTGGTGGTCGGTCGCGTTCGACCGCCCCCTGCTCGCCTGACGGAACAGGGACGCCCCGTTCTCCACTGCTCGGAACACGGCGTTGCGGGCGTGCATCTCCTTGATCCCCTCCCAGGTGTTGGCGCCCACGAGGAGGACGTCCGCGTCGGCGGCGCCGGCCTGCCGGACGAGTGCCGGGAAGTCGCCGTCGTAGCAGATGGCGGTGGCCAGCCGACCCGCGGGCGTGTCGGCGACCGGGATGACGCCGTCGCCGGCCTCGTAGGGTTCGAGCACCGGGATGGGACGGCTCTTGTCGTAGGTCCACGCGACGTCGCCCTCGGGGGTGACCATGACCATCTGGTTGCGAAGGTGCGGTGCGTCCTCGGTGTAGACCGACATCCCCGCGTTGACGTACACACCGTGCTCCTCGGCGACCGCGCGCACGCGGTCCACCAGGTGCTCCTTGTCGGCCTCCAGGGTGAAGGCGGCGGACTCCGGCCACAGGACGACTTCCGCGCCGGCCACGGCCTCGCGCTCGGTCCCGGCGAGGAGGTCGTCGTTGACGGGGGCGAAGCGCCCGCGCATCTCCTCGGGATCGGCCGCGACGATCGCCTCCAGCGAGTCGTACTCGCGGAAGGCCGGGACGACCTCCTCCCACGCGTCCTCGGAGGCGGTGACCCCGGCGATCCGCACCGTGTCCGACGAGGGCGGCGCGAACACCAGGCGTGCCCCTCCCGCGGTCGCGACCAGCACGACCGTGCCGACCGCCCCGGCGGCGACCGAGCGGGCCGCCCGGTCGGAGAGGCCCCGCTCCCAGAGCAGCACTGCGGCCGACGCAACCCAGGCGACCAGGAAGCTCACCCCGAAGACGCCGGTCACCGACGCCACCTGGACGAGGGGGAGGTTCGAGGCCTGTGTGGCGCCGAGGACCCCGTGGACGGTCCCGAAGGGGGTGCCGACGGAGACCGCGAACTCCACGGCGACCGTGGCCAGCGGGAAGACCAGGGAGGCCCGCCACGGGCGGTGCTCCCCCAGCCGGGGGGTCAGGAGCCGGTCCAGGGCGAACGGAAGCGCCCCGGCCAACGCGAGCGGAAGCGCGAGCAGGATCAGCGACGGGGAGAGCAGGTCGGCGAGGGCGAGCCAGACGAGGGTTGCGGCGGTGGTGGAGCCCAGCACCCCGAGAAGGGCGGGAAGCGGTCGGCCGGTGCGCGCGAACCTCAGCAGCAGCACCGGGTGGACCCATGCCAGCAGGGCGATGTCCCATGCGGCCTGCATGGCGAAGAGGGAGAGGACGGTGCCGGCGAGGAGCCAGGCGGGGCGGAGGAGGGGAGGGCGGGGGTTCACTGGTTCCACCGTTCGGTACGGAGCGACAGGGGTCGGATTGCTGTGGTGGGTCTGCGCCCGGCCGGGGCCCCACGAACGCTACGGAACCGCGGGGCCCCGGCCCATGGGTGGTTCCGCCCGGTCGCCTGGGCGACCCGCCACCCCCGGTCATGCGGTGTCCCGCAGTACCCGCGCGCCCCACCGGCCGCTACTCTCCGAACGGGCTCCCGGCGCTCCGGGCGCCCGTGGAGAACCGCGTTCCCGGACCGCGGCGCCGCGGTCCGGGGCGCCGCTCCCGAGGGCCGGATCCGGCGGGGAGAGGGAGGACGGACGTGACCACGGACGACGGGACGCGGCCCGACGGGCACGGCGCCCGGCGGCACGGTTGGGCCCGGGCCCTCGCGGGCGCCGCCGCCGGCACGGCGACGGCCGGGGCCGCCGCGGTCCTCCTCGCCCTCCTCCTCGCGGCCTCCGTCGCTGTCCTGCCGTTCCTCGCGCGGCCCGCGGCCCGGACCCGATCGGCCGGCGCCCTCGGCGCGGCCGTCCGGCCGCTGGTCGCCCTGGAGCGGCGGCGCCTGGCGGCGCTGTTCGGCGTCGAGATCGTCGGCCGGCCCGGGACGGCCCGCTCCCTGGCCTATCTGGCGGCCCGCTGCCCCGTGGGACTCTTCGGCGGACTGGTGCTGGCGTTCCTCCCCGCGGGCCTCTACCTGGCGGCGTCCCCGCTGGAGGTGCTCGACGGGAACGATCCGGGGATCGTGCCCGTCGGCCTGGCGCTCGTCTACCTGAGCGCGCAGGGGACCGTGGGCCTGGTGGGCACGGAGGGCTGGCTGGCACGCCGGCTGCTCGGCCCCAGCCGCCAGGACCTCATGGAGGAGCGGATCGGGGTGCTGGTCGCGACCCGGGCCGGGGTCGTCACGGCCGTGGACGAGGAGCGCCGCCGGATCGAACGCGATCTGCACGACGGCGTCCAGCAGCGGCTGGTCCTTCTGGGCATGGCCCTGGGCCGCGCGCGGCGCGACCCGGGCTCGGAGAAGGGCCGGGCCCTGGTCGAGCAGGCGTACGAGGAGACCCGGAACGCGCTGCGCGACCTGAAGGAGGTCGCCTGGCGGGTCTATCCGGCCGCCCTGGCGGAGGAGGGACTGCGTGCGGCGCTCCACGGCCTGGTGGGACGGTCGGCCCTGCCGATCGACCTGGAGTACCGCCTGTCGGCGGCCCCGCCCCCGGCGGTGGAGACGGCGGCCTACTTCGTGGTCGCCGAGGCGGTGACCAACGCGGTCAAGCACGCCGGGGCGCGGCGCGTGGACATACGGGTGTGGGAGAGGGACGACGGGGGGACGAGGTCGGTGGTGGTGCGGGTGAGGGACGACGGGGCGGGTGGGGCCGACCCCTCGGGGACGGGGCTGACGGGCCTGGCCGGCCGTGTGGAGGCGCTCGACGGCAGGCTGTCCGTGGACAGCCCGGCCGGCGGGCCGACGACGGTCACCGCGGAGGTCCCGTGCGGGTGATCGTGGCCGAGGACTCGGCCCTGCTGCGTGAGGGACTCGTGCGGCTCCTGGAGGACGAGGGGCACCGGGTCATCGCGTCGGTCGGCGACGCGGACTCCCTGCTGGCCGCTGTCGCGGAGGAGGCCCCCGACGTCGCGGTGGTGGACGTGCGCATGCCGCCCACCCATACCGACGAGGGGCTGCGCGCGGCGGTGCGCATCCGGCGGGAACGGCCCGGCGTGGGCGTGCTCGTGCTCTCGCAGTACGTGGAGAAGCGCTACGCCACCCGCCTGTTCAGCGAGAACACCACCGGGGTGGGGTACCTGCTCAAGGACCGGGTGGTGGAGGTGGACGAGTTCCTGGAGGCCCTGGTCAGGGTGGGCGGGGGCGGCGCCGCCTTCGACCCGGAGGTCGTACGGCAGCTGCTGGCGGGAAGCAGCCGCCAGGACCCCCAGGGGCGCCTGACCGGCCGTGAGCGGGACGTGATGGACCTGATGGCGCAGGGGCACACCAATCCGGCGATCGCCGCGCGGCTGTTCGTGTCGCAGAGCGCGGTCGAGAAGCACGCGAACGCGATCTTCGACAAGCTGGACCTCGGTGACACCGCGGGGTACAGCCGCCGCGTCCTGGCGGTGCTCCGCTACATCGGCGCTTGAGGCCCCGCGCCGCGGGCCGGACCGCCGGGCGGCCGAGTGCCGGAGAGGCCGCCCGGCGGGGCCGGGCGCCCGGCCCCGGTCGGAGGCGGGTACGACGGGCCCGGGCGGTCGGGGGTCCCACGGTGGTCGGGCCCCGTCCGGCGCGGGGGGACGACCTCCGGGGACGGCGGCCGCGGGCCGGAGCGCCGGGGGCCGACGGCCCCCGGGCCCCGACCGGCCGCCGCCCCCGGCGCGGGAGCGGTCAGCCGAAGGTGACGTCACTGCACAGGTAGTACACCTGGTCGGCGTGCGAGGCCTTCCAGATCGTGAAGACGACGTGGTCGCCGGTGCGGCCCGACGTGCTGACGTCGATCAGGTAGTCGTTTCCGGGCGGGTAGGACCCGGTCTCCTCCACCAGTTCGAGGTCGTCCCATGCCAGGGACTGCGTGGCCGGGTCGAAGCCCTGCTCGGTGACGTAGACCTGGAAGTAGTCCGCGCCGTGCGAGGCCTGGTCGTACAGGTGGATGGTGAAGTCGTCGGCGACGTCGGTGGTCCGCCACGCCCCGGGGGTGTCCATCGAGTCGTAGCGACCCCCCTCGGTGTTCCCGCCGCTGCACAGGGTCCCGTCCGGGACCTGGCCCTGGTGGTCCCCGCCGACGTTGTCGCGGTAGAGGCCGTTCCAGTTCCACATGGCGTTGGGGTTGTCCTGCCACGCCTGCCAGCACATGGGGTCTTCCTGCTCCATGGCGGGGTTCTGGAAGTCGTCCCCCCAGCGCTCGAAGCAGCCGTAGTTGCGGGAGGCGGGGTCGACGACCGAGCCGTGCGCCGACGCGGGCGCGGCCAGCGCGGTCAGCCCGAGCAGGGGGACGGACGCCAGCACGAGTGCGCGTCCGAACCAGCGGGAGTTGCCGTTGGTCTCGTGGGTCTTGCCGTTCATTGCGTTCTCCATCGTTGTCGGCTGGACCAGCCGATCGACGGGAGCGCTCCCAATCGGTGTGTTACCCACCGGAGCAGACCCGAAACGGAGCGCCGGAAAACCTGTGGATCCGAGCTCCTCCGGGGGTTGCGGTGGCGCGGAACGAGGCCGCCCGGACCGACCCCGCCTCGGCCCCGCGTTCACGCGCCTGTGGTGGGCCTCGGCCCTGACCAACCTCGGGGACGGCGCCCTCGCCGCCGCGGGACCGCTGCTCGTCGCGTCCCTGACCTCCTCCCCGGTCGCCGTAGCCGCCTCGGCGGCCCAGCTCCTGCCCCACCTCCTCTTCTCACCGGCCTCGGGCGCCCTGGTCGACCGGTGGCCCCGCCGCAGCGTGCTCCTCGCGGCGAACCTCGCCCGCTGCACCGTGCTCGCCCTGCTCGCCGCCGCACTCCTCTCCGGCGGCACGAGTGTGTGGCCGCTCTACCCGGCCCTGTTCGCCCTGGGTGTCGGCGAGTCCCTCGCCGACACCGCGTACGGCTCCCTGGTGCCGTCCGTTGTCCACCGCGACTCGCTGGGCAGGGCCAACGCGCGGCTCGCCCTGACGTTCTCGCTCAACAACCAGCTGCTCGGCCCGCCCCTGGGCGCACTGATGTTCGCCGTGGCGTGGTCGCTCCCCTTCGGCTTCGACGCCCTCGCCCACCTGCTGGCGGTGGTGGTCCTCCTGCGGATGGCACCGGTCCTGCCACCGCCTCCGGACGGGGCCGCCCCGGCTCCCCTCCCCCGCCGCGGACCACGCTGCGGCAGGAGGTCCGCGAGGGCCTGTCGTTCGTCCTCGGCTCACCCGGGCTCCGCGTACTGTGCGGCTGCATCCTGGTGATGAACCTGGCGGGTGTCGGCGCCTTCGCGGTCTGGGTGCTCTACGCACGGGAGCACCTGGGGCTGTCCGAAGCGGGCTTCGGGCTGTTCGTGGCGGCGGGAGCCGTGGGCGGCATCGCGGGCTCCCGGGCGTACGGGTGGCTGGAGCGCCGAGTGGGCCGGACCTCCCTGCTCCGCTGGGGCCTCGCGGTGGAGGCCCTCACCTACCCGGCCCTGGCACTCACCACGAACCCCCTGGCGGCCGGCGCCGTCATGGTCGTGTTCGGGGTCCACGCCGTGGTGTGGGGGACGGCCGCCACGACCGTCCGCCAGCTGCTCATCCCGGACCGCCTGCTGGGCCGTGTGGGAGGCGTGTACCGGCTGGCCGACCTCGGCGGGGCCGCCCTGGGCGCGGTGCTGGGCGGGCTCGTCGCGGAGGGTGTGGGCCTGTTGGCCCCGTTCTGGCTCGCGGCGGCAGCCGTCGGCCTGCTCTGCGTGATCTCCTGGAAACCCCTGGTTATTACTGAACAGTTGTGAACCAGATCACCACCTGGCCATTCACCGAACGGGGACAGCGTCCCAGAAACCCCGTGGACATTTGGTGTTTACATATCACCATTGGAGAGCTACGGTTCTGAAAAGCGTTCCGAAATAGTCACCCCCCGTAACCACATACGGAACGCCCTTCGCACCCCTTGTCCAGACAACGCCACCCACCATTCCCGCTTACGACTGGGAGCGCTCCCACCCCCCTTCCGGTCACCATCCCCCCGTTTCTCCCACCTTTTCCCAGGAGAAACACGGACGATCAACCGCCAGCCTTACCCCGGATCTCAGGCCCGCCCATGCCCCGCTCACCACCATGAACACCACCTCTCCCCACCCGCCGGTCCGCCGGGCGCCGTGACGCGCCCGGCGAGCCGCACACTCCTTCTGGTCACCCGCTCCCCATGAGGAAGAAAAACACCATGAGAAATTCCCCCCGCGACAAGCAACGAACTCCGTGGGCACGGCGCGGCCTCGCCACCGCTGCCGGACTGGCACTTACCGCCTCTCTCACGGTCGCCGCCACCAGTGCCTCCTCCGCCGCCGAACGCGTGGACAATCCGTATGAGGGCGCGGATGTGTACGTGAACCCGATCTGGTCGGCCAACGCCGCCGCCGAGCCCGGCGGGGACGCGATCTCCGACCAGCCCACGGGTGTGTGGCTGGACCAGATCAGCGCGATCGAGGGCAACGACAGCCCCACCACCGGGTCGATGGGCCTGCGCGAGCACCTGGACGAGGCGGTGGCCCAGGCCGCGGGCGAGCCGATGGTCTTCCAGGTGGTGATCTACAACCTGCCCGGCCGCGACTGCGCGGCGCTGGCCTCCAACGGCGAGCTGGGCCCGGACGAGATCGACCGCTACAAGCACGAGTACATCGACCCGATCGCGGAGATCCTGGCCGACCCGGCCTACGCGGACCTGCGGATCGTGACGACGGTGGAGATCGACTCGCTGCCCAACCTGGTCACGAACGTGTCCCCGCGCGAGACGGCCACGCCCGAGTGCGACGAGATGCTGGCCAACGGCAACTACGTGGAGGGCGTGGGCTACGCCCTGGCGCAGCTGGGCGCGATCGACAACGTCTACAACTACGTGGACGCGGGCCACCACGGGTGGATCGGCTGGGCCGACAACTTCTCGGCCTCGGCGGCGCTGTTCTACGAGGCGGCCAACACCGCCGGCGCCACCCCCGACGACGTGCACGGGTTCATCGCGAACACGGCCAACTACTCGGCGCTGGTCGAGGACAACTTCTCGATCGGCCAGACGGTGGCCGGAACGCCGGTGCGCCAGTCGCAGTGGGTGGACTGGAACCAGTTCACCGACGAGCTGTCCTTCTCCCAGGCGCTGCGCGAGGAGCTGGTCTCGCAGGGGTTCGCCTCCGACATCGGGATGCTGATCGACACCTCCCGCAACGGCTGGGGCGGACCGGACCGCCCCACGGGCCCCGGCCCCGAGACCAGTGTGGACGCCTACGTGGACGGGGGCCGCTACGACCGGCGGATCCAGTCGGGCAACTGGTGCAACCAGTCGGGCGCGGGGCTGGGCGAGCGCCCGCAGGCCTCCCCCGAGCCGGGCATCGACGCCTATGTGTGGATGAAGCCCCCGGGCGAGTCCGACGGCTCCAGCGAGTTCATCCCCAACCCCGAGGGCAAGGGCTTCGACCGCATGTGCGACCCGACCTATGAGGGCAACCCCCGCAACGGGTACAACATGAGCGGCGCGCTGGCCGACGCCCCGATCTCGGGCCACTGGTTCTCGGCCCAGTTCCAGGAGCTGCTGGACAACGCCTACCCGCCGCTGAACTGATCCCGCCCCTCTCCCCCGGCGCGCCGAGGGGGACCGCCGAACAGGGCGCCCGTCCACCCAGGGGGTGGGCGGGCGTCCGCCACGGCCTGGGATCATGGGCCGGGGCCTTCCCCTGGAGGCCAGGAACCGGATCGGGGAGGAACCGCGTGGCGAACCTGCTGGAGACCGACACCGTCGTGGTCGGCCTGGGGGCGATGGGGGCGCAGGCCCTGTGGCGCCTGGCCCGGTCCGGCGTCGACGCCGTCGGGGTGGAGCAGTTCTCCCCCGGCCACGACCGGGGTTCCAGCCACGGGGAGTCCCGCATCATCCGCACCGCCTACCTGGAGGGCGCCGAGTACGTGCCGTTCGTCCGAGCGGCCTGGCGTGCCTGGTCGGAGCTGGAGGAGGCGTCCGGGGAACGGCTCGTGCTGCGCACCGGGGCACTGATGGCCGGCGCGCCGGACAGTGCCGCCGTCGCCGGGTCGCTGGCCGCGGCCCGGCACCACGGACTCTCCTGCGAGCTGCTCTCCGCCGACGAGGTCCGCACCCGCTTCCCCGGCCACCGGCTGCGCACGGGCGAGGTCGGCGTGTTCGAGGAGGACGCCGGCGTGGTCCTGCCCGAGGCGTCGATCCTGGCGGCCGTCCGGCTCGCCGGGGCGGCGGGGGCACGGGTGCTCACCGGGGCCGTGGCGACCCGGATCGAACCGGATCCGGACCGGCCCCGCGTGGTGGTGGGCGACACGGTGATCCGCGCCCGGAGGGTCGTCGTCACCGCCGGCGCGTGGCTCCCCTCACTGGTGCCCGAGGTGGCCGGCCTGGGCGGGGGGATCACGGTCGAGCGGCGGGTGCTGGGCTGGTTCCGCACCACGGGCGACCCAGCCGCGCACGTGGCCGGTCCGGTGTTCGCCCGGGACGGGGACGACTGCACCTGGTACGGGTTCCCCAGCCTGGACGGGGGCCGGACCGTCAAGATCGGCGTGCACGCCGAGGCCCCCGGCCCGAGGCGCGAGGGGGCGCAGTGGGGTGAGCCGGTGGACCCGGACGCGGGGCCGCGCGAGCCCGGCCCCGCCGACGCCCGCAGGCTCGGCGAGCTGACCTCGGGGCTGCACGGCGTCGAGGCCCTTCCCGAGCGCATGGCCTCCTGCATGTACACGATGACGTCGGACGAGCACTTCGTCATCGGCCACCGCAGGGAGCTTCCCGGGCTGGTGCTCGCCGGGGGCTTCTCCGGGCACGGCTACAAGTTCGCGTCCGCCGTCGGCGAGGCCCTGGCCGACCTGGCCGGGGACGGCCGGACCGACCTGCCGATCGGCCTGTTCGACCCGCACCGCTGGGACTGACGCGGGCGCCGGGGAGGGCTGGACCGGCCGGTCGCGGTGCTCCGTGCGATCATCGCTCACACGCGCGGCGCGAGCGCGCCGACCCCTCCCGGAAGGACCACCATGAACCGTCCCACCGTCCAGCGGACCGCGCTCGTCACCGGCGCGTCGTCGGGTATCGGCGCGGCCGTGGCCGCCGCACTGGTCCGGCGCGGCTACCGCGTGTACGGCACCAGCCGCAGACCCGGGTCGGTGGCCGAGCCGGTGCCGGGCGTGGAGTACCTGGCCCTGGACCTGGCCGACGAGGCGTCGGTCGAGGCGTGCGCCTCCGCCGCCGGCGACGTGGACGTGCTGGTCAACAACGCCGGTGAGAGCCAGAGCGGCCCGTTCGAGGAGTTGCCCCCGGACGCCGTGGAGAGGCTGTTCCGGATCAACGTGTTCGGGGCCGTGCGGCTCACCCAGCTCCTCCTCCCGGGGATGCGCGGGCGCGGGTACGGCCGGGTGGTCATGGTGGGGTCGATGCTGGCGAGCTTCCCCCTGGCGTACCGGTCGTCCTACGTCGCGTCGAAGGCGGCGGTCAAGGGGTTCGCCGACGCCCTGCGCCGCGAGGTGTCCCCGTTCGGGGTGGGGGTGGCCACGGTGGAACCGGGGTCGATCAACACCGGTATCAGCGAGCGGCGGACCCAGTACCTGCGCGACGGTTCCCCGTTCGCGGGCGAGTACCGCACCATGCTCACCGCACTCGACGCCAACGAGTCGGCCGGGATCTCCGCGGGCCGGGTCGCCCGGACCGTCGTGCGGGCGATCGAGGCGGACCCGCCGCGGCCCCTGTACGCGGTCGGCAGCAACGCGCCGGTGGTGTTCGCGCTGCGCAGGCTCTTCCCCCGCTCGCTCGTCCTCGCCGTGGTCGCCCGCAAGCACGGACTGTAGGCGGTCGTCCCGCCGTACCGGAGCGCGACCGGGCGGGGCGCACGGGACGCGGCGCCGGCATCCGCGAGGATGGGGAGCCCGCGACCGAGATCCGAGGAGCACGCCATGAGGCAGCAGGTCCACTTCGTCACGCTCGCCACCCCCGACCTGGACGCGGCCCGCCGCTTCTACCGTGACGGACTCGGCTGGGAGCCGCTCATGGACGTCCCGGACGAGATCGTCTTCTTCCAGGTCGCGCCCGGGCAGGTGCTGGGCCTCTTCGACGCGGAGAAGTTCGACCGGGACCTGGGACTGCCGCCCGGGACGTCGGGGCTGTCGGGGGTGACCCTGTCGCACAACGTCGACGGCCCCGAGGAGGTCGGGCGGACCGTGGACGCGATGGCCGCGGCGGGCGGGACCGTGCTCAAGAGCCCGCGGCGGGGCGAGTTCGGGGGCATCTTCCACGCGCACGTCCGGGACCCCAACGGGGTGGTGTGGGAGGTCGCGCACAACCCGGGGTGGAGCGTGGACGCCTCGGGGCGGGTGGTTCTCGGCTGACCCGCTCCGGGTGTCCGGGGGGGCGGGACGCGGTCGGCTGTTGCCGCGGGGCCGACCGGCGCCGGGGAGGGGGGTGCCCTAGGTTGGGCGGTGAAGGTCGAAGTCAACGGTGGAGAGGTGCCGCGTGAGCAGCGTCGTCAAGTTCAACGTCCTGACCGTCCCCGAGGGTGCCGGGGCCACACTGGAGGAGCGCTTCGCCAAGCGGGCCGGGCTGGTGGAGAACCAGCCGGGGTTCGAGGAGTTCCAGCTCCTGCGCCCGGTCGAGGGCACCGACAAGTACCTGGTGTACACCCGTTGGCGCTCCGAGGAGGACTTCCAGAACTGGGTGGGCGGCCAGGCGTTCAAGCACGGGCACGCCCAGGCCGCCGCCGACGCGGGTCGGAGCGGCGAGGCGAAAGGACACGGGCACGGGCAGGGCGGACCGGCCGCGACCGGCAGCGAGATCTGGGGGTTCGAGGTCGTCCAGCACGTCAGGGCCGGCGCCTGAGTCCCCGGACCGGCCCTCCGCGCCGGACCGCGGTCGCGGGGGCCGGTCCGCCGGCGGGCGGCCTCAGCCCCGGGGCTTTCGGGCCTCGACGAGGAAGCGGGTCGTGGTCGCCGTGAACGCCCTCTCGCGCCGGATGTGCTCGTGCATGTCCAGGAGCCGTTCCCGGTAGGCGTCGACGGTGAACCCCGGCACCATCCAGATCACCTTGCGCAGGAAGTAGACGACCGCGCCGACGTCGAAGAACTCCGTGCGCAGCCGTTCCAGGCGCAGGTCGACGACGTCGAGCCCGGCCGCCCTGGCCGCCTCGCGCGCGTCGTCCGGGTGCCGGGACCGGCGGTCCTCCTCCGGGCGCGGTCCCAGGAAGAACTCCACCACCTCGAACACGCTCTCCGGCCCCACCTGCTGGGAGAGGTAGGTGCCGCCGGGGGCGAGCACGCGGGCGATCTCCTCCCACCACGTGGCGACGGGGTGCCGGGAGACCACCAGGTCGAACGCGCCGTCCGCGAACGGCAGCGGGCGGCCGTCCTCGGTCGCGACCACCGCGACGCCCCGCGGGTGGAGCAGCCGGGTGGCCGCGGCGACGTTGGGCGGCCAGGACTCGGTCGCCACCGCCGTCCTGGGGAGTTCGGGGACACCGGCCAGCACCTCGCCTCCCCCGGTATCGATGTCGAGGGCGGCGGAGGCGCAGGCCATGCGCTCCCCCATCGTGCGCTGATAGCCCCAGGAGGGGCGCTGTTCGGTGGCCCGGCCGTCCAGCCACGAGAAGTCCCAGCCCTCCGTGGGCTCGGCCTCGGCCTCGGCCACGAGTTCGTCGAATGATCGTTCCATGGGTCCATCGTCCCCGGCGGCCCCGTCCGCGGCCACCCGGTTTCGGTCGCCGCCCGGCGGCGGGCCCCGCCCTCCTCCCGCCCCGGAGTCAGCCCCGGGACGGCGGCCGGGCAGGATGGTCGACCATGAGAACCCTCGCCCGCCGCATCGGAAGCGTCGCCCCCGTCCCCGCGGTCGCCGCCGGTCTGATCGCCGTCCTGGTCGGGGTGACCAGCTCGGCGGCGATCGTGTTCACCGCCGCCGAGGCCGCCGGGGCGTCCTCCGGGGAGATCGCCTCGTGGATGCTCGCCCTGGGCGTGGGCATGGCGGTGACCTGTGTGGGGCTGTCGCTGCGCTACCGGGCCCCCGTGGTCACCGCGTGGTCCACGCCGGGCGCGGCGCTGCTGGCGGTGGGCCTGGACGGGGTGACGATGGCGCAGGCCGTCGGGGCGTTCCTGTTCTCGGCCGCCCTGATCACCCTGAGCGGGGTCACCGGCTGGTTCGAGAGGGTGATGGACCGGGTCCCCGTCCCGCTCGCGGCGGGGCTGCTGGCCGGGGTCCTGCTCCAGTTCGGGGTCGGCCTCTTCACGAGCATGGAGGACGACTTCGCGGTGGTGGCCGCGATGTTCGCGGCGTACCTGCTGTCCCGGCGGTGGCTGCCGCGCTACGCCGTGATCCTGTCCCTGGCCGCGGGCGCGGCGGCCGCCGCCGCACGGGGGACCCTGGACCTGGGCGGGGTGCGGCCCGCGCTCGCCGCTCCGGTGTTCGTGGTGCCCGAGTTCTCGTGGCAGGTGCTGGTGAGCGTGGGAGTGCCGCTGTTCGTGGTGACCATGGCGTCCCAGAACCTGCCCGGGGTGGCGGTCCTGCGCGGCGACGGCTACCGGGTACCGGTCTCCCCCGTGATCGGATGGACCGGGGCCACCAACATGGTGCTGGCCCCGTTCGGGTGCTTCGGGATGAACCTGGCGGCGATCACCGCGGCCATCTGCACCGGTCCGCAGGCCCATCCCGACCCGGAACGCCGCTACCTCGCGGGGGTGTGGGCGGGGGTCTTCTACCTGTGCGTCGGCGTGTTCGGGGCGACGGTGGCGTCCCTGCTGGCCGCCCTGCCCGCCACCCTGGTCCTGGGGATCGCGGGGATCGGCCTGCTCGGGACGATCGGGGGGTCCCTGGCGTCCGCGCTGTCGGACGAACGGTCCCGGGAGGCGGCGGTGGTGACGTTCCTGGCGACGGCGTCCGGGTTCACGCTGCTCGGGGTGGGGTCGGCGTTCTGGGGCCTGGTCGCGGGCGTGCTGACGCTGGTGGTGACCGCCTCCCGGCGCGGAGCGCGCGGCGGGGAGGCCTCCCCCGGGCGGAGGCCGGGCGCGTGACCCCGCGGCGGGGGCCGGCCGCGGCCGCCCCCCGCCTCAGGCCGTCGCGAGGATCCGGCCGGCCTCCGCCACCCCCGCGACGAGGTCCTGGGGGTCGGCCGTCATCCCCGCCACCACGAGGTCCACCTCCTCCAGACCCGCCCGGGCCAGGAGCTCCTTGTCGTTGGTGACCCACTCCCCCCGGCCGGCCAGTACCGCGTGCGCCGTGTGGGAGGCCGCCTGGGCGACCAGGCCCGCGGTCTGGGCGACCCTGCCGCGGGGCGCGTGGTTGCGCTCGGCGTAGGCCAGGGTGGCGGAGGCCAGACCGCGCCAGACCGGTGGCGCGGACCGGCGCAGCGCCTCGGGGTAGTCGGGCCGGGGCAGGTCCCCGACGAGGACGCGGCCGATCGCGAGTTCGGCGACGACGAGGTAGCTGGGGATGCCGACCAGGTGGAACATGAGCGGCTCCACCCGGAACCGGCCCGCGCCCGCCTCGGCGAGCTCGTGTTCGACGACGTCGAGGTCGCGGTAGTGCACGTCCACGGCCCGTCCGTCGATCCGCAGCCAGGCTCCGCCGTTGAAGACGCCGCCGCCCCAGTCCCCGAGCTCCGAGACCTCGCCGGGCCAGCCCGTGTCCCGCAGGTCCTGCGGGTCGAACCGGCCCCGGTAGTAGAGGGCCAGGTCCCAGTCGCTGTCGGGCCGGTGGGAGCCCTGGGCCCTGGAGCCTCCGAGGGCGACGGCCCGCACGGCGGGGAGGGAGGCGAGCCGGTCGGCGGTGGCGGCGAGGAAGCGCTCGTCGTCGGAAGTGGTCATCGGACCATCATCGTGCACCCCGACCGGCGGCCTCCACGGGTTTTCCCGCGGCGGACGCGAGCCGTGCTCAGCCGCCGGAGCGCGCCTGCGCCGTCACGGTCGCGGAGCCGGAGCGGGGCTCCCGGTAGGTGCCCCACCGCAGGAGGCGTTCTGCGGGTCCGCGCGCCCCCGTGCGCCGCATGACGTCGGCGATCACCACGGTGGCCAGCCAGACGGCCGCGCCGACCAGGACCGAGCCGAGCTCGGAGAGATCCGACGCCAGGCCGAGCGCGTACGGCGCGAACAGCACGGACCACCCCACCGACTGCAGGAGGTAGCACGTCATCGAGCGCTGGCCGGTGGCCGCCAGTGCCCGGACCACCGGGCCCCGCCGGTCTCCGAGGCGGACCGCGAGCAGGGCGATGAGCGCCGCGTAGCCGAAGCCGCCCGCGTAGCCGGTGAGCAGGTGCAGCCAGGCGAGAGCGGTCTCGGCCGCGCCGGCGGTCTCCCACAGCCCGGCCGAGGCCAGGCCGTACGGCAGTCCCCCCAGAACGGCGACGGGGATGCCGGCGAAGGCGCTCCGGCGCAGCAGGCCGAGGTGGAGACCGGGCTCCTCCATGACGCGGCGGCGGGCCGCCCACACCCCCACGGCGAACGGGAACACCGACGTCATCAGGAGCATCGGGGTCATGACCGGCCACGTGAACAGCCGTGTCACCATGTCCGCCAGCGGGCTCCCGGTGAGGACCCCTCCCCCGGCGGCGGGGTCGGTGAAGGAGGGGAGGGTGTTGAGGAAGGCGTAGACCAGCGTGCCGAGGGCCATCCAGGTGAACCCGTGGGCGAGCAGCCTCCGGTCGCCGACGTGGAGGAGCCCGGCGAACATGAGGGCGATGAGCCCGTAGACGGCGATGATGTCACCGAAGAAGAGCAGGACGGTGTGCAGGACCCCGATGAGGACCAGCCAGCGCCCCCTTCTGCGGACCAGGGAGCGCACCCGCGGCCAGGGCTGCCCCTCGGCCACGCGGCGCAGGTGGATCCGGGCGAGCCCGTAGCCGAACAGCGCGGCGAACATGGGGTAGCCGCGCCCCTCGGCGAACGTCATCACGAAGACCGTGGTGGCGGCGTCGAACGCCGCACCCGGCGCCTGCGGGTCGCCGCCGACCATCTCCTGGAAGATGTGGGCGTGCACGATGGCGATCACCAGCAGCATCACGCCGCGGGACAGGTCGGGCGCCAGGGACCGCCGGCTGAGCGGGACGCCGCCGGAGGCGGTGGTTCCGGGGGGAGGTGGGAGGGACACGGGAAGCTCCGTTCACGCCGCACGGGGCAGGGCGGGGCAAGGTGGATGGGGATTGGATACGATGGCGTATCCAACGACGTTTTTAAGATACGACACCGTTTCTTGTTTGGGAAACCGATTCCCGGCCGGAAGCGGCCAGGGGAGGCAGGGTTGGCGGACGACGCGGCGCGGGACCGGGCCGGGGAGCGCCCCGGCGGACACAAGGAGGCCCCCTCCGGGGGCGGGGGCGCGCGGGACCGCACGCGGCCGGACGCGCCCCGGGCCACGCGCAGGCGCGGGAGGGAACTGCTCGACGCCATCCACGAGGCGGTCCTCGCCGAGGCCGCCGAGGTCGGCCTCTCCCGGCTGTCCATGGAGGGCGTCGCCCGCCGCGCCGGTACCGCGAAGACCTCCCTGTACCGGCGCTGGCCCACCCCCGGCGACATCCTGATCGACGCGATGTACCACACCCTCCCGCAGGAGGTGCCCACGCCCGGGGCCGACGACCTGCGGGGCGACCTCGTCCGCGCCCTCATGCTCCTGCGGGGCGTCATGGTCGACGGCACCCGCGGCCAGGCGATGTTCGCCGTGGTCGCCGAGGCGCAGCACCACCCCGACCTGTACAGGCGGTTCACGGAGGAGGTGTTCGACGCGCGCGGCGGTCGCTTCACCCGCACCGTGCTCGAGCACTACGCCGGGCGGGGCCGGATCGACCCCGCACGGGTCACACCCCTCACCGTCGACATCGGCGAGGCCATGATGATCAAGTACGGCATGGACCACCAGGCCTTCCCCGACGAGGAGTACGTGGCCCGGATCGTGGACGAGGTGATCCTGCCGGCCGTCGGCCAGGACCCGCGCGACGACCCGTCGTAGGTTCCGGCCGACCGCGACCCCGGGGCGCGGCGGCCGGCCCGCCGGGGCGGGACCCCCGCCCGGATCCGCTCACCCGCCGCGCCGCGCCCCGGTCCCCCCGCGGCGCACCCGGGCGCGGACGGCCCCCCTCGTGTCGCGCCGGGCCATCCGGCGGGCCCGGGTGGCGAGCGGGATGTCGCGCGCCCGCCGGACCCCCTCCCCCTCCTCCGCCCGGAGGGAGCGCACGAGCCCGGCCATCATGAAGAAGCCGATCGCGAAGAACGGCAGGCCGAACACGATGATCGTCTGCTGCAGGGCGTCCAGGCCGCCCACGCCCGTCGCGGTGAGGACCGTCGCGGCGACCACGCCCTCGGTGACACCCCAGAACACCCGCTGCCGGACCGGGGTGACGGCGTCGCCCGAGCACAGCATGTCCACGACCAGGGACGCCGAGTCCGAGGACGTGGTGAAGAAGATGACCACGATGAGGATCGAGGCGGCCGAGACGAACGTGGCCATCGGGAAGTGCTCCAGGAACGCGAACAGAGCGCCCGGTATGTCCTGCTCCACGGCCACCTCCCGCACCAGCCCGCCGCCCCGGTTCATCTCGATGTCGAAGGCCGACAGGCCGAAGACGCCGAACCACACGATGCTGAAGGCCGTGGGCAGGACGAGCACGCCGAGCACGAACTCGCGGATGGTGCGGCCCTTGGAGATACGGGCGATGAAGATCCCGACGAACGGCGACCAGGTGATGGTCCACGCCCAGTAGAAGACCGTCCAGGCGCCCTGCCAGCCGGTGTTGCCGAAGGTGTCGTTCCAGAACGACAGCGGGACCAGCCGCTCCAGGTACACGCCGACGGTCTCGATGGTGCCCTTCGCCAGGTAGAGCGGGGAGGACGCCAGGAAGACGAACACCAGCAGGGCGACGGCGAGGACGACGTTGAGCAGCGAGAGCCACTTGATCCCGACGTCGAGCCCCGAGGCCACCGAGGCGACCGCGACGGCCGTGACCACGGCGATCAGGACCAGCTGCGTGAGTCGGCTCTCCTCGATGCCGAACAGCGTGTTGAGGCCGCTGTTGATCTGCATGGTCCCCAGGCCGATGGTGACGGCCACGCCGAACAGCGTGCCGAGGACCGCGACGATGTCGACGGTCCTTCCCAGCGGACCGTCGATCCGGTCGCCGATGAACGGGTGGAAGACCGAACTGACCCGGAACGGCAGGCCCTTGCGGTACACGAAGTAGGCGAAGGCCAGCGCCGGCAGGCAGAAGATCGTCCAGGTGTGCAGGCCGAAGTGGTACAGCGTGAACCCCATGGCCTGCCTGGCCGCCTCCACCGACTCCGGCTCGACGTCGCCCTGAGGCGGGTCCGCGTAGTGGCTGATGGGCTCGGCCACGCCCCAGAACATGAGGATGCTGCCGATCCCGGCCGCGAAGAGCATGCAGAACCAGGCGAGGTTGCCGTACTCCGGCGCACTGCCCGGGGGGCCGAGCCGCACACCGCCGTAGCGGCTGCACGCGATCCACACGAGAAAGGCGAGAAAGGACGTCACCCCGAGGATGTAGAGCCATCCGAGATGGGTCAGGATCCATTGCGAGGCGGCGCCGAAGACGGTGTCCACCGTGTCGGTGAAGACGATGGCGCACACCACGAAGACGACGGTCAGTGCGGCGGAGGTGAAGAAGATCGTCGGGTTCGTGTCGAGCCCGAGCACGTGTGCCAGTTTTTTCGACATGCACTGCCCTCTGGTGTTTCGGGTGCTTTCGGCGCGCGGGCGGGACCGGGGTTCTCGGAGCGGCCCCGGGCAAGGATACGCATCGGGAAAGACAGATTCACCCACGTCCATTTCATAGGAAATGACGTCAATCCCGTTTTAAATAAATATCCCTGCCACACTGTGCTCTTTTAGATCAAAAACACCAGAAAAACCTGAAAGGACGGCGCCGCGCAGGTCGGCCGGGAGCACGGCGGAGGCACGCGGAGGGGCCGTCCGTTCGGCGGCGCGGCGCCGGAGGACGGGCGGACGGAACCGGGGGACGCGGAAGCGGCTCACACGTCCGGCCCGCCGCGTTGGCGCGGGGGGCGGGAGCGCGGCGGCGGGGCCGCGCCCGTGTGCGGCGGGAGGCCGCCACGGGGGCGGGTCAGGCGTCGAGCCCGCGCAGCAGCTCGCACACCCTCTCGGGCTGCTCGTACAGCGACAGGTGGCCCGCGCCCTCGATCGTGTGGACCCCGGTGTTCAGGAACCGGCGGGCCGGCCCGTGCAGGCGCGCGGGGGAGAAGAAGGGATCGTGCGATCCGGTCGCCACGGCGACCGGCGTGTCCGCCCAGGCGCGGAACTGCTCGCCGTGGAGCGGGTTGGGCGTGGTCCCCGTGCGGCAGTAGCGGGCCACCATGGTCAGCCACTCGGCCTCGGCGCGGCGCTCGGCGCACTCCTCCGCGGACGGGCCGCTGAGGAACTCGACGAGGCGACCGCTGGTCTGCTCGTTGGGGTGGATCATCCAGGGCAGCGTCGCGCGCATCGACTCCGAGCTGACACCGGCGGCGGTGAGCCCCGCGGGGTTGAGCAGCAGCATCCCCGCGACCAGCGGGGACGGGGTCGAGGCGAGCGCGATGGCGGCGCCGCGCGAGTGTCCCAGCACCAGGACGGGCCCGTCGGTGATCCGGGGCAGGAGCTCGTCCAGCCACGCGCCGTAGGTCTCGATCCTGGTCCCGCCGACCCGCTGGCTGCAGCTGAGGCCGGGCTGTCCGGGGACGTCGACCAGCAGCACCGGCCGGTCCGCGGACAGGGCGCGGGCGGCGGGGACCGTGGTGGCGGCGTTGAAGTTGGTGCCGGACAGGACCAGTACCGGGGTGCCGGCACCGCCTTCGGCGCGAAAGGCCTGAGTGCTCCCCAGACGGGTCTCCACAGGCGGAAGGGGCCCGAGTTCGGGCCACTGGCTCAGGGCTTTGTGGCACCAGGCGTGGACGGAGCGCTCGGCGTTCTCCGAGCGGTACACGCGTGCGGCACGAAGGGGGACGACGGTCATGGATCTGGTTTCGCGTAGAGGAGAGCTGGTGTCCGCCGTCGTATGTTTCCCGGCGCACCAGAGGGACTGTACGCCTCTGTTCGGCACCACGCCACTCGGGGGCGGCGAAGGTCCTGACCCGAGACGTCCAGCAGGTCCATACCCCTTGCGGACCGGCCCTTGGGAAGGGTGTGGGCCGTGGTGCGCGCGCGTACCGTTTCGTCCGGTTCCGGCCATGCGCAGGGCGAGACGTTTGCTTCACGCCCCAGCCGTTTCGTCCCGCGAAAGACGCTCCCGGGCTGTTTCCACAGCCCGGGAGCGTCGGATGATCCCATCCCCGGGCCCGGTCACGGCCCCGGAGGAGACGGCTCTCAGCCGAGGGTGTCGGGGTCCGGACCGATCCGGCCGTCACGGTTCAGCGACCCGATCTTGTCCATGTCGTCACCGGACAGCTCGAAGTCGAAGACGTCGAAGTTCTCCCGGATCCGCGACGGGGTCACGGACTTGGGGATCACGACGTTGCCGCTCTGGATGTGCCAGCGCAGCACCGCCTGTGCGGCGGACTTGCCGTGCGCGGCGCCGATCGCGCCGAGCACGGGGTCCTGCAGCAGGTCCTTGCCCTGGCCCAGGGGGCTCCACGCCTCGGTGACGACGCCGTGCCGGGCGTTGGCCGCCCGCATGGCCTCCTGGGAGAAGTAGGGGTGCAGCTCGATCTGGTTGACGGCCGGGACCACGTCTCCCTCCTCCACGACGCGGTCCAGGGTCGCGGCGGTGAAGTTGGACACCCCGACGGCCTTGGCCCGCCCCTCGGAGTGGATGCGCTCCAGGGCCTTCCAGGTCTCGACGTAGGCGCCCCTCGCCGGCGCCGGCCAGTGGATGAGGTACAGGTCGACGTAGTCCAGGCCGAGCCGGTCGAGGCTGGCGTCGAAGGCCTTGAGCGCGTTGTCGTACCCCTGGTCGTCGTTCCACAGCTTGGTGGTGACGAACAACTCCTCCCGGGGGAGGCCCGACGCCGCGAGCGCACGGCCCGTACCGGCCTCGTTCTCGTACAGCTTGGCCGTGTCGATGCTGCGGTAGCCGCTCTCCAGGGCGGTCTCGACGGCGGCCTGGGCCGCGTCGTCGGCGACCTGCCAGACACCGAACCCGAGTTGCGGCATCGTGAGGCCGTTGTTCAGCGTGACGTACTGCATGGAAGCCTTTCCGTGGTCACGGAGGTCCGTGGTGGCTGCGGGGCGTGTCACCCATGATGGCAACCTGGAGTGCACTCCAGGCAAGGGCTCAGTCGGCGAGGCGGACCAGCATCTTGCCGGTGTTCGCCCCCCGCATCATGTCGAGGAAGGCCCGGACGGCGTTGTCGATGCCGTCGACCACGGTCTCCTCGGTGCGCAGCTCCCCGTCCGCGATCCAGCCCGCCGCCAGCCGGGCGTACTCGGCCGCCAGGTGGGCGTGGTCGCCGACGATGAACCCGCGCAGGTTGAGCCGCTTGCCGACCGCGAGGAACAGGTTGTCCGGCCCCGGGACGGGCTCGGTGGCGTTGTACTGGGAGATCGCGCCGCACAGGGCGATCCGCCCGTGGTCGCGCATCGCCGCGATGGCCGCCCGCAGGTGGGCGCCTCCGACGTTGTCGAAGTAGACGTCGATCCCGTCGGGCGCGGCCTCGGCGAGCTGCCCCTCCAGGTCGCCCTCGCGGTAGTCGATGGCGGCGTCGAAGCCGAACTGCTCGACGACCCGGCGCCGCTTCTCCGGGCCGCCCGCCGATCCGACCACGCGGGAGGCCCCGAGCTTGCGGGCGATCTGGCCGGCGATCGAGCCGACCGCTCCCGCGGCTCCCGAGACGAACACCACGTCGCCCTCCTTCACGGGGGCGACCTCGACGAGCCCGGCGTAGGCGGTGAGGCCGATCATGCCGAGGACGTTGAGGTAGTTCTCGACGGGGGCGAGGCCGGGGTCGACCACGCGCGCAGCCCCGGCGGGCAGGAGTGCGTACTCGCGCCACCCGGCGGAGTGCAGGACCGTGGCGCCGACCGGGACGTCGTCGCTGCCGGAGGCGACCACGGTGCCCACCGCACCGCCGTCCATCGCCTCGCCGAGGCGGTAGGGCGGGACGTAGGACTTGGCGTCGTTCATGCGGCCCCGCATGTAGGGGTCCACGGAGATCCACGAGTTGCGCACGAGGACCTCCCCGGCTCCGGGGTCGCCGACCTCGGTCTCGACGAGGGAGAAGTCGGCGGGCTCGGGCTCGCCGGAGGGGCGGGCGACGAGATGGACTTCCCTGCTGGTGACTGGCATGGCGCAACCTCCGGACGTCGTGTGCGGTGGACCGGGCTGCCCCGGTCCAGGCAGACACTAGTGCGGCAACGTATTCGTCCACCAATAAAATCGGCAAGGTGACCTATAGAGATTCCAATGGATCGGTTGCCGGGTCGCTGGACCTCCAGCAGCTGCGCACCTTCCTGGCCGTGCACAGGTCGGGCTCCTTCACCGCGGCCGCCCAGCTGTTGCGGCTGTCACAGCCGACGGTGACCACGCAGATCCGCTCGCTGGAGCGGAGGCTGGGCCACGAACTGTTCGACCGGCTGCCCCGGGGCGTGGCCCCCACCGCCGAGGCCAACGACCTGGCCGCCCGGATCGCCGAGCCGCTGGACGCCCTGGAGGCGGTGGCCGGGGAGAACGGCGGCGACGCGGCCTCCCCGCCCGTGCCGCTGCGGCTGGCGGGGCCCGCCGAGGCGCTCCACTGCCTGGTCCTGCCCGCCCTCGCCCCGCTGGTGGAGGAGGGGGTGCGGCTGCGGGCCCGGACCGGACCGGCCGACGACCTCCTGGACGGACTCCGCTCGGGCAGGCACGACCTGGTGCTGTCGACGGTGCGGCCGCGCGGTCGCACGCTGGTCGCCGATCCGCTGGCGGACACGGAGTCCGTCCTGGTGGCGTCGCCCGGGTGGGCGCGGCGGATCCACCGCGAACGGCTGGGCCGCCAGGGCTCCTCGGCGCTGTGCGCGACCCCCCTGGTGGCGTACGACGACGACCTGCCCCTCCTGCGCCGGTACTGGCGCCACGTGTTCGGCGTGCGGCTGACCTGCACGCCCGCGGTCACCGTGCCCGACCTGCGCGGGGTGCTGGCGGCGGTGGTCGGCGGCGCCGGGGTGACGGTGCTGCCGCGGTACCTGTGCCAGTCGGCGCTGGAGGACGGCCGCCTGGTCACGCTCCTGGACCCGGCGGATCCGCCCGTCGACACGGCCTACCTGGTGCGGCGCCCGGGAGCGGGCCATCCGCACCTGGAGAAGGCGTGGAAGCGGTTGACGGAGGCCGCCGCCCGGCCGTGAGTGCGGCCGGAGGGGTCGGCCGTGCGCCGCACCGCGCGGTCTCCGCCCCGTCGGCGAGGGGACCGGGCCGCGCGGCTGCCGGACGCCGCGTCGGCGGCGCGGGAGTCGGCGGGCGCGGGGACGCGGGCCGCGTCGCGCCCGGGCCCGCGAGGGTCCGGGCGGGGCCGGGTCCGAGCGGCGTTCCGCGAGGGGTACGCCGAGGGCCTGCGGTGCGGGACCGCCTGCCCCCGGCGGGCCCCGGGGCCGGTGGGATCGCGCCCCGGCGCTCCTGGCGCGGCTCCCGCCGGAAACCGCCCGAACCCGCCACCCCCGGGGGGAGTCCTATCCGGGGCGGGCGCGACCGTCCGCGGGACACGGAGGTCGGGGTCATGGATCAGGTGGGGACACGGGGAACGGCTCCTGCGGCTCCGGCCGCCCGCCGCCGCTCGGCGGCCGTGACCGTCCTGGTCGCGCTGGCGGCGGCGGGCTTCGCGGTGTTCGCCGCGCTGCGGGGGCTCGGCCTGGAGCGGGGATGGCCGCTGGTGCCCGTGCTGGCCTACACCCCGTACGTGCTGGGGGCCGCGCTCCTGGCGGCGACGGCCGCGGGCCTGCTGCGGCGGTGGGTGCCGCTGGCCGTGCTGGTCGCGGCGGCGGCCGTCCTCGCGGCGGCCGTCGTACCGCGCGCGATCCCCTTCGGGATCTCCGGGGCCGGCGGCCCGGAGCTGCGGGTCATGAGCCTGAACGCCCTCGGCGGCGGCGCCGACGTCGCCGAGGTGGTCGCACTGGTGCGCGACCGCGAGGTGACGGTCCTCGCCCTCCAGGAGGTCACACCTGACCTGTTGGAGGCCCTGTCCGAGGCCGGGCTCGACGACCTCCTCCCCCACACCGTCGACCACTCGGCCGCGGGTGTGCACGGCAGCAGCGTCCACGCGGCCCTCCCCCTCACCGACCTGGGCGACGCGGCGGCGGGGACCGGGGCGTTCGCGATGCCCCGCGCCGGCATGGAGGTGCCCGGGTACTCCTTCCCCGTGGAGGTGGTGTCGGTGCACCCCCTGCCTCCCCTGGCCCCCGGGACCATGGACGGGTGGCGGGACGGGCTGCGCGCCCTGTCCGGTCCCGGGGACGCGGAACCCGCGGCCGCGGACCCCGGGAACCGCCTCCACCGGCCGGGTCTCAGGATCCTGGCCGGCGACTTCAACGCCACCCTGGACCACGCCGAGCTGCGCCGCGTCCTGGACGAGGGCTACGTGAGCGCCGCGACCGTCCACGGCCGGGGGCTGGAGCCCACATGGCCGACGGGGGGCGGGCTGCCCGGCGTCACCATCGACCACGTGCTGGTCGACGAGTCGATGGGCGTCGGCGCGTTCGAGGTCGTGGAGGTCACGGGCAGCGACCACCGGGCGGTCCTCGCCCGGGTGACGCTGCCCGAGGGGCGGTGAGGGCCCGGCGCCGGAACGGGCGTGTCCACGGGGCCGGGGGCCTGGCCCGCCGGAGAGGGTCTCCCCGGGAGCCGGCGACACGGTCTACCGTCGGCTCATGAGCGAGCTGACCGAACCGATCACCGGCACCCGCCTCCAGGTGGTGCTCCCCGACGAGTCCCCGGAGATGCCCCCGGGGACCCTGACCGACCTGGGCGTCCGGGCGGAGGAGCTGGGGGTGGACGCCGTGTGGCTTCCGGACCACCTGCTGCCGCCCGCCCCGTACGGGACCACGTTCGGCGGCGTGTACGAGCCGCTGGTGACCCTGGCGCACCTGGCCGCCCGCACCACGCGGATCCGGCTGGGCACGTCGGTGCTGGTGGCGCCGTTGCGGGACCCCCTGGTCCTCGCGAAGCAGGCGGCGACCCTGGACGCCCTGTCGGGAGGGAGGTTCGTGCTGGGGGTGGGCGTCGGCTGGTCCGAGGAGGAGTTCGCCGCGGTGGGGGCCGACTTCGCCACACGCGGGGCCCGGACGGACGAGACGCTGCGGCTGCTGCGGCACCTGTTCGGGGGCGGCGGCCCGTTCGAGGGCCGGTTCCACTCCTACGGGAGCGGCGTGTTCGAGCCCCGCCCGGCGCGTCCCGTGCCGGTGATGGTCGGCGGCGCCTCCGACCGGGCGCTGCGGCGCGCGGCCGAGTGGGGCGACGAGTGGCAGGGCGTCGGACTGACCGCGGAGAAGTTCGTGGCGGCGCGCAACCGGCTGCGGTGCCTGACCGACCGCCCCGTCCGGTCGGGCACCCGGATCGCCTGGTCCGGGGACGAGGAGGGCTTCGGCCGCGCCGTGGAGCTGTTCCGGGAGCTGACGGCCGCCGGGGCGGACTCGGTGGCGGTGTGGTTCGGCGACGCGGAGGGGTTCGGCGGGCGCATGGAGAGGTTCGTGGCGGCGCTGCGCTGACCGAGCCGCGCGGGGCGGTCCCTACTTCTGGGAGCCGAGGACCCCCCGCCCCCCGTACTTCTTGTGGACGGCCTGCTTGGAGACGCCGAGGGCCTCCGCGACCTCGGCCCAGGTGGAGCCCCGGTTGCGCGCCCGGCGCACGAGTACGGCCTCGACCCGCTCCATCTCCCTGCGGACGCGCATCGTGGCGTCGAGACCGGCCAGGGGGTCGTCGCCGTCGGTGGCGCGGGCGAGGGCGATCAGCTGTTCGGTGTCCATGGGTCAACTGTAATTGACCGCCCTCCGGCGGCCGACCGCGGGCGGGGCGCGTCCCGCCCGTTCCGACCGCCGCGCGCCGCACCGGGTTCTGGCACCCTGGAGGAGCGACCGATCCGGAACCGAGGGGGCGACGTGGGCGGCTACGACGGGGCGACGGTGCTGTTCGACCTGGACGGCGTGCTGGTGGACTCCATGGAGAGCGTCCGCGCCGGCCTCACGGCGTGGGCCGCCGAACGCGGCCTCGACGTGGACGAGGTCCTGGAGCACAGCCACGGGCGCACCGACATCGGACTGGCGCGCCTGGTCGCCCCGCACCTGGACCCGGTCGAGGAGGCCCGGCGGATCGAGGCCCACGAGGCCGCCGCGGGCGACGGGGTCCGGGCCCTGCCCGCGGCCCTGGGCCTGCTCACCGAACTCGACGCCCGCGGGCGCCCCTGGGCGGTCGTCACGTCCGGGGGCGACAGGATCGCCCGCTCCCGCCTCGGGACGGCCGGGCTGCCGTTCCCCCGGGTGCTGGTGACCGCCGACGACGTCACCGAGGGCAAGCCCGACCCCGAGCCGTACCTGCTGGGCGCCGAGCGCATGGGGGTCTCCCCGCAGAGGTGCGTGGTGGTGGAGGACTCCCCCAACGGGGCGAGCGCCGGGATCGCCGCCGGGATGCCCGTGCTCGCGGTGGCGACCACGAGCCCTCCGGCGGAGCTCGCGCACGCGACCACGGTGGTGGCGGACCTCGCGGCCGTCGCCCGGCTGCTGCTCTGACGGTGCGGCGCGGGTCCGACCGGTCGGGCGCCCGTGCGGCGGGCCCCGCGGGGGTGCGCACCGGCGGACCCTGTATCCATGGACCGGACGGACCCGTGCCGGTTCGGGGGTGCCGTACCCCCTTGTCCTCCGAGGAGAGCCCATGCCCACCACCCTCGTCATCGACCGCGCCCGCGCCGAGGACATGGCGGCGATCGTCGCCCTGCTCGCCGACGACGTGCTCGGCTCGCGACGCGAGGACCCGGACGACCACGCCTCCTACCTCGCGGCGTTCGAGGCGGTCGACGCCGACCCCCGGCACGTCCTCGCCGTGGCGCGCCGCGACGGGAGGGTGGTCGCGACCCTGCAGCTGACGATCCTTCCCGGTCTCTCCCACCGCGGCGCGACACGCGCACAGGTGGAGGGGGTCCGCGTGCACGCGGACGAGCGGGGCAGCGGTGTGGGCTCGGAGATGATGGCCTGGGCCGAGGCGGAGGCGCGCGGACGCGGGGCGAAGGTGCTCCAGCTGACCTCGGACTCCACGCGCGGTGACGCGCACCGCTTCTACGCCGGCCTGGGGTACGCCGCCTCCCACGTCGGCTTCAAGAAGCGGCTCGCCTGACCCGTGCCGCCGGCGCGGCCCGTGACCGGTTCCGTCCGGCGGTGGCCGCGCCCGCCCCGCGCGGGCCCGCCACGGGTCGACGAAACCGGGGCGGCAGCGGGCCGGGGCGCGCCCCGGCCCGCGCGGACCGGCCCCTCCGGGCTCAGCCCTCGCGGCGGGCGAGGAAGAGCCTGGACGTGTAGGGGATCCGCACCTCCCCCTCCGGGAAGTGCTCGGCGACGAGCGCGGCGAGGGCGTCGCGGGTGCGCCGCTCCCCGATGTTGCGGACCACCGCGGCCACCTTGCTGGAGGACAGGGCCGTGCCGACGAACCCCTCGGGGTCGAGGACGCGCGTCCAGGAGGCGCTGCTCTCCACCGCGTCGGCCAGGCCGTCGGCGGCGTTCATCTCGCCCGCGGTGTCGTAGGCCCGGTAGTCGCGGCGGTGGTCGTCCCCGTACTCCTCCAGGAGGCCCTCGTAGGCGTCCACGAACGCGCCGGCGGTCCAGTCGCGGTCGTTGTTGAGGACCGCGACGGTCCCGCCGGGCGCGAGCAGCCGCGCGGCCTCGGCGTAGAACGCGGGCCGGTCGAACCAGTGCACGGCCTGCGCCGCGAGCACGAGGACGGCCGAGGAGTCCGGGAAGGGGACCTCCTCGGCCCTGCCCTCGACGAACTCGACCCCCTCGGGGGCGCCCGCCTCGGCCGTGCGCCGCATGGCCCGGCCGGGTTCGACCCCGACGATCCGGGGCGCGGGACCGAACACGCGGCGCAGGGCCCGTGTGGAGATCCCGGTCCCCGCGCCCACATCGAGCATCAGCCACGGCGCGGGCCAGGACCCCCGCTCCCCGGCGCGGACGTGCCCGTCGAGCCGTTCGAGGAGCACCGCGGGGTAGTCGGGGCGGTAGCGGCGGTAGTCGTCGGTGAGCTGGTCGAACGCCTGGGTCCTGTCGGCCACGGGGGTCCTCTCCGTCATGGGCTTCCTGTGCGGAACCTACCGGACACACACCGTGGCGGCCCCGGCGGACGTTCCGCCGCGGCCGGGACCACGCGGGCGAGGACGGGGCTCCGGGGGTCTCAGGACCCGGACGCGGCCCGGCGGTAGGACGACGGGCTCGCACCCGTGTGGTTCTTGAAGGCCGCGCTGAAGGCGAACGCGCTCCCGTACCCGACACGGGCGGCCACCGCCTCCAGGCCCAGCTCGGGCCGGGCCGTGAGCAGGTCCCCCGCGACGGTGAGCCGCCAGGTGCGCAGGTAGGTCATGGGCGGGGTCCCCACCGCCTTCTGGAACCTGGCCGCGAGGGTCGCGCGGGAGACCGCGCACTCCCCCGCCAGGGTGTCCAGGGTCCAGGGGTCGGCGACGCGTTCGTGCAGCGCCTCCAGCGCCCGGGCGACGACGGGGTCGTGCTGGGCGCTCAGCCAGTTCGGCGCGCTGTCCGGGTTGTCCTCCAGCCAGGCCCGTACCGCCATGACCAGCAAGCAGTCGAGGAGCCGGTCGTTGAGGCTCGCCTGGGCGACCCGGCCGGTGGTGATCTCGCGGGCCAGCAGGTCCACCAGCGCGGGGTCGACCCGCCCCGCGGGGAGGAGCGCCAGCGGCGGCAGCGCGGCCAGCGCCAGCCGCCCGACCTCGCTGTCGTCCTCGTACGCCCCGACCACCATCGTGTCCGCGCCGCCGGGGTCGTTGCCCCAGGTCCCGACGCCGTGGCTCATGGCCAGGCGGACCTCCTGCCCGTCCCCGGCGACACAGCGCTGCCCCGGGAGGACGGTGATGGACGGGGCGCGACCGCTCCGGTCCGCGACCGTGTAGGGGGCGGGTCCTCGCACGAGCACGACGTCTCCGGGCCCGGCCTCGGCCTCGGTCCCGGGCCTGCCCACCCAGGCGCGCCCCGAGGTGACCACCACCAGGGCCAGGGCGGCGCCGTCCCGCACGTCGATCGCCCACGGCGGGCTCATCACCGCGCGCAGCGTGAAGGCGCCGCGCGCGCGGGGGCCGTCCAGGAGGTGCACGAGGGGGTCCATACCGGCATCCTAGTCCCACGGATTGCAGTTTCTGGACGTTCTCTTATGAAAATCAGCAGAACCATCATGTTCCATCCGAGTTTGCCGTGGTGGACTGGGGCCATGAACACGAACGACACCGTCCTCGTCACCGGCGGCACCGGCATGACCGGCCGCCGCGTCACCTCCCTCCTCCGCCGCCTCGGCGCACACGTCCGGGTCGGCTCCCGCGCGGGCGCCCCCGCCTTCGACTGGCACGACGCCGCCACCTGGGACGCCGTCCTCGACGACGTCACGTCCGTCTACCTGTGCTTCCACCCCGACCTCGCCTTCCCGGGGGCGGAGCGGGCCGTCTCCGCGTTCGCCGCCCGCGCGGCGGAGCGGGGGGCGCGACGCATGGTCCTGCTCTCCGGCCGAGGGGAGGAGGGGGCCCGGGCCGCGGAGGAGGCCGTCCGCCGGGTGTTCCCCGGGCTGACGGTGCTGCGCTGCTCGGTGTTCGCCCAGGACTTCTCCGAGAGCTTCCTGCTGGGGCCGGTCATGGACGGCACCCTGGCGCTGCCCGTCCCCGACGTGCCCGAGCCCTTCGTCGACCTCGACGACGTCGCGGAGGTCGCGGTGCGGGCGCTGGTCTCGGACGGCCACGCGGGGGTGCTGTACGAGCTGACCGGCCCGGAGGCCGTCACGTTCACCGAGGCCGCCCGGATCGTGGGCGGGGCCTCCGGACGCCCCGTCGCCTACCTCGAGGTCACGGAGGAGGAGTTCGTCGCCGGAGCCGTCGGAGCCGGGGTACCCGTCGAGGTGGCACGGGGCCTGGCGGCCCTCTTCGGGGAGATCCTGGACGGCCGCAACTCCAGTCCGGCGGACGGCGTGGAGCGGGCGCTGGGCCGACCGGCCACGGGGTTCGACGCATACGCCCGCCGTGCCGCGCGCGCCGGGGCGTGGAGCGGGTGACGCCTGCCCCCGGGCGCGGCCCGGCGTCGTCCGCCCCCCGTTCACAGGGCGATGAGGCCCGCCCGGGTGGGGGCGAACCCGCACGCCCGGAGGTAGAAGGGCTCCAGGTGCGGCTCGAAGTCCACGTGCAGCCACCGGCACCCGGCGTCCCGGGCCCGCTCGGTGGCGAGGCGCACCAGCCCGGCGCCGATCCCGGCGCGTCGCAGGCGCGGGTCGGTCACGGTGTCCAGGACGAACGCGTGGACGCCCCCGTCCCAGACCACGTTGACGAAGCCGACGAGCTCGTCCCCCCGGCGGGCGCACACCCAGCCCAGGCTGTGGTCGTTGACGCGCCCCCACACGTCCGCCGCGTCCCCGGGCGCGTACCCGAACCCTCGTGCGTGGAGGGCGTCGACCTCGGCGTTGTCGAAGGCTCCGCGCCAGATGTGCTCCACGGTCATCCGCGTGATCCTAGCGGAGGGGCGTCGCGCCGCAGGGGGCGGGAAACCCCTGGGAGGCGTGCGGCGACTAGCGTGGACACGCCCGTCCCGCCCACCAGGAAGCCGCCGCGTGTCCACGTCAGAGAAGTTCCAGAGTGTGTTCGTGGCGATGGCCGCACTGGGCGGGCTGGGCCTGGGCCTGCTGCTGCCGGTCGGCGGGGCGGCCGGGCACCTCGTGCTGCCCGCCCTGATGCTGATGCTGACAGCGGTGTTCGTGCAGGTCGACGCCGGCCAGGTGCGGGAGGCGCGCTCCGCGCGCTCCGCCGTCGCCGCCGGCCTCGTGCTCAACTTCGTGTTCACGCCGCTGCTCGCGGGCGCCCTGGGCGCCGGGCTGCTCGGCGACTCGCCCGACCTGCGGATCGGCCTCCTCCTGCTGCTGGTCACCCCGTGCACGGACTGGTACCTGGTGTTCACCGGCCTGGCCCGGGGCCACATGGGCATGGCCGCGGCGGTGCTGCCGGTGAACCTGGTCCTCCAACTCCTGCTGCTGCCCGTGTACGTGCTGCTCCTCGGCGGCGACGCGGCGATGGTGGACACGGGGACCCTGGTGGAGGCGGTCCTGCTGGTCCTGGTGGTCCCCCTGGTCCTGGCGGTGGCCGCCCGGTGGGCGGCCCGCAGGTGGAGGGGCGCCGCCTGGCGGGACGGCGTCATGGCGCCCCGGGCCTCCCGCGCGGTGCTCCCGCTGCTGTACGCGGCGGTGCTCGCCATGTTCGCCTGGCAGGCGCGCACGGTCGCCTCCCACCTGGGCGACCTGGCGGGCCTGGTCCCTCCCCTGGTCCTGTTCTTCGTCGTCGCGCCGTCGGCGGCCCTGCTCGCGTCGCGCCTGCTGCGCCTTCCCCCCGACCAGCGGGTCACGCTGGTCATGACGACCGCGGCGCGCAACTCGCCGATCGCGCTGGCGATCGCCGTGGCGGCCTTCCCCGACCGGCCCCTCGTCGCGGTGGCGCTGGTGGCCGGCCCGCTCCTGGAACTGCCGGTGCTGGCCCTGCTCTCCCAGCTCGTGCGGGTGCGCCCGCGAGCCGACGCGCCCGGAACCTGAGCCCCGGGCCGCCTCCCCACCGCGGCCGCCCCGTCCTCGCAGGTGAACGGGGCGCGCACCGGCCGACACCCCGGAACGGGGCACGCCCGCGCCCAGGAACCGACCCGCGTCGGCAACGCAAAGTTAACCAAGGCGTCGCAAAGCACGACAGAGCGTGATCGAATGTCAGGTAAATCTTAAGTTTCCCCCGCGTGACTTGGCCCCCGAACACACCTCGGCGAAAGTTCCTGTGACCCGCCACACAGGACCCTGAAGGAGAGGCCATGCCGAGTTTCGGACGCGCCGCCACAGCAGGGCAGGGCGCCGACAAGGCACCGGCCCCGCCCAAGAAGCCCATCTACCGCCACCTCTACTTCTGGGTGCTCGTCGGCATCGCCCTCGGCATCGCCGTCGGCCTGCTCTTCCCGGCCCAGGGCGCCGAGATGCGCTGGCTCGCGGACCTGTTCATCAAGCTCGTCAAGGTCGTCATCGCGCCGACGATCTTCTGTACCGTCGTGGTCGGCATCGCCAGCCTCGGCAACCTCGCCAAGGCCGGCGGGCTCGCCCTGCGCACGCTCGTGTACTTCACCGCGCTGACCGTGATCGCCCTCGCCATCGGCCTGGTCACCGTCAACATCATGCGTCCGGGCGCCGGCCTGAACATGTCGTTCGACGAGGCCGACGCGGCCGACACCATCGCCGCCGCGGAGGGCGCCGAGGGCGGCATCTCCGGCTTCATCCTGCACATGGTGCCCGAATCCTTCTTCGGGGCCTTCGTCGACGGCCAGCTCATCCAGGTCCTCGTCCTGGCCGTGCTGGTCGCCTGCGCCCTCACCATGCTGGGCAAGCGCGGCCAGACCGCGGTCCGCGCCCTGGACACGATGTCGCACGTCATGTTCGGCGTCATCAAGATCGTCATGTACACCGCGCCGCTCGGCGCGTTCGGCGGCATGGCCTTCACGATCGGCGAGTACGGCGGCCAGGTGCTCGGCAGCCTCGCCTACTTCATGATCAGCTTCTACATCACCTGTGTGCTGTTCATCGTGGTGGTCCTCGGGATCGTCAGCCGCCTGGCCGGGTTCAGCCTGTTCAAGGTGCTGCGCCTCATCCGCGACGAGCTGCTGATCGTGCTGGGCACCTCCTCCAGCGAGTCGGTCCTGCCGCGCATGCTGGTCAAGCTGGAGGCCGCGGGCGTCAAGAAGTCCGTGGTCGGCCTGACCATCCCGACCGGGTACTCGTTCAACCTGGACGGCACCGCGATCTACATGACCATGGGCGCCATCTTCATCGCCCAGGCGACCGGTTCCGACATCTCCGTGTGGACGCAGATCGGCCTCCTGCTGTTCATGCTGCTCTCCAGCAAGGGCGCGGCGGGCGTCAGCGGCGCCGGCCTGGTCACCCTGGCCGCCTCGCTGGCCGCCTTCGGCGACGTCATCCCGCTCGCGGGCATCGCGCTCATCGTCGGCATCGACCGCTTCATGTCCGAGGCCCGCTCGCTGACCAACCTGATCGGCAACGCCGTCGGCACCCTGGTCATCGCCCGCTGGACCGGCGGCCTGGACCGCGACCGCCTGCGGGAGGTCCTGGACAGGCCGAACACCATCGACATGGACGCCCTGATGAGCTACGACGCCGAGGAGGGGGCCGCGGCCCGCGCCCGGGAGGACGGCTCCACGGCGACCGGGTCCGCCGACGCCGACGCCGAGGGGGCCGACGCGGCGCCCGCCGCCGAGGCGACCGCCACGGGCGGGGCGGCCGTGGGCGGCGAGGGCGGGGACCGCACCCCCGCGGAGGTCAAGGGCGGCTAGCCACAGGGCGGGCCGGCCCTCCCGGGACCGCAACCGGCCCGCCGCGGTGTCGCGGCGCCTCCCGAGCCCTCGCTCCGACACCGTTTCCCACCGCCCCGGGCGGGACCCCGTGACCACACGGGTCCGCCCGGGGCGGACCCGTGTCCTGACCGGGGGCGAGCCGCTGCGACCGCCCCCGGTCCGGCGCGTCTGCGCACCGGCCCGGGGCGTCCTGCCGCCCCTCAGGGCCGGGACCGTCCACCGGGAGGGCGGCCGGCGCACGGGGAATCGGCGCCGACCGGTGCGAACGGCCCCGGAAGCGGGTAACGCGCAACCGTGGGTCCCGACCCGCGACCGCCCCCTACCCCCCGGGAGTCCCCGTGAAGCTGTACGCCGACCACCCCGTGCGCGCGTTCGTCCAGATCGCCTCCGACGTGCTCGTCCTGGCCTGGGTCTACGTCTGGGTCCGCGCGGCGCTGTCGCTGCGCGAGACCGTCCTGGCCCTGGACCGTCCCGGCGAACTGCTGGAGGACACCGGCCGGGGGTTCACCGAGCACATGGCCGGCGCCGCCGAGCAGGCCCGGAGGGTGCCCGTCGCCGGGGAGGCGCTCGCCGCCCCGTTCACCGGCATGAGCGGGACCGGGGAGTCCCTGGCCTCCGCGGGCGACTCCTTCCGGGAGTCGGTGGCGTCGCTGGCGCTGACCCTTCCGCTGCTCACCGTCTCGCTCCCCCTGCTGCTGGTCGCGGCGACGTGGCTGCCCGCCCGGGTCCGCTGGGTGCGCCAGGCCGGCGCCACCCGGCGGCTGCGCGGACTCGCCCCTGAGGCCCGCTCGCGGCTCCTGGCCCTGCGCGCCCTGGCGTCGGTGGCGCCGTCGAGGCTCGTCGGCGTGCACGAGGACCCGGCGGGCGCGTGGCACGCCGACGACCGGAGGGCCGTCGACGCGCTGGCCGGCCTGGAGCTGCGGCGTCTGGGGCTGCGCGGGTTCTGACCCGCCCGCCCCGGCCCCGGCCGCGTGCCACGGCGGGCCGGGCGGACACCGGCGCCCGTGCCTACGCTGGGGACGCCACCGACCCACCGGGAGCCGACATGCGCCTCTCCGCCCTTCTGGACCCCGACTCCGTCCCCCTGGACTCCGACGCCACCGTGTCCGTCCTGCTCGACATCACCGCGCCCGGGCGCGCGGAGGACCCCGACACGGCGTGCGCCCCCGTCGCCCGGGAGGCCGGGTACCCCCCGGCCGGGACCGCCCGGGCCGTGTCCCTGCGCGTACCGGTCGGCCCCCGCCTGAACGGCGCCCGGGTCGTCGGGGGGACGCCGTCCCGCCGGTTGCCCGACGGGTCGCTCGTGGTCGAGCTCGGCGACTTCCGCTCGGGGGAGGGCCGGCGCCTCCTCCTGCGCCTGGAGGTCCCCGGCCTGTCCTGCCCGGGACCCGCCACCGTCACCGCCCTCGAAGCCGCCTACGTGGACCCGGCGACCCTCGCCGCGCACACCGCGGTCCTGCCGGTCACCGTCGACGTGGTGCCCGGTGGACGGACGTCCTCGCGGGCGAACCGGTCCGACAGCACCCGCGAGCGGGGACGCGACGGCGCGCCCCCGCGCGAGGGCGTCATCCACGGTGAGCAGACCGACCGCGGCCGCCCCACGCCGGACCGGGCGCCCCCGGCTCCGGGCGGGGGCGGCAGGCGCGGGCCCGGGACGCCACGGGACCCCGGGCCTCCCCCGAACCGCTGACCCCGCCGGCCCCGGAACGGCCGGCGGACTACGGGACCTGGTAGGAGGAGTCCCTGACGTCGGTGATCGCCATGTGGCCGGGAGCGTGCCCGATCGCGAACTCGGGCGCGGACGCGGTCACCGCGGCCTGCGGGGTCACCCCGCAGGCCCAGAAGACGGGGATCTCGCCCGGGCGCACCTCGACCGCGTCGCCGTAGTCGGGCCTGTCCAGGTCCGTGATCCCCAGCGCCGCCGGGTCGCCGACGTGCACAGGCGCGCCGTGCACCGCCGGGTACCGCGAGGTGATGCGGACCGCGTCGGCGACCTGGTGGGCGGGGATCGGCCGCATGGAGACGACGAGCGGGCCCCGGAAGCGACCGGCCGGGCGGCACTCCCGGTTGGTCGCGTACATGGCCACGTTGCTGCCCGCCTCGATGTGGCGGACCGGGACCCCGGCCTCCAGAAGCGGCGTCTCGAACGTGAAGCTGCACCCGATGAGGAAGGCGACGAGGTCGTCCCGCCACAGGTCGGTGACGTCGGTGCGCTCCTCCACCAGCGCGCCGTCGCGGTACACGCGGTAGGCGGGCAGGTCGGTGCGCAGGTCGCCGTCGAACACCGACGCGTCCACCTGCCCCGGCTCCGTGACGTCCAGGATCGGGCAGGACTTCGGGTTGCGCTGCGCGAACAGCAGGAAGTCGAACGCGTCCTCGCGCGGCAGCGCGATGAGGTTGGCCTGCGCGTACCCCGGGCTGTACCCGGAGGTGGGCGCCTTCAGCCCGCCCCTGAAGAGGGCGCGCGCCCGGCTCGGTGAGAGTTCCGCCGGTGAAGTCATGGTGTCTCCTGCCTCTCGTTCTGGCCTGTGGGAGTACCGCGGTCCCGGACCCGCCTCACATGGCGAACCGGATCCGGCTTCCGGGGCGGGCCTGCGCGGCCTTGGGCAGGTCCGCCGTGCGCACGACGGCCACCACCGGGTAGCCGCCCGTGACGGGGTGGTCGGCGAGGAACAGCACCGGCTCCCCGCCGGGCGGTACCTGGAGGGAGCCCACGACCATGCCCTCGCTCGGGAGCTCGCCGGAGCGCGAGGGCGCGCGTTCGAGGACGGGGCCGGACAGCCGGGCCCCCACCCGGTCGCTGCGGGAGGTCACCTCGTACTCGCCGGAGAGGAGCGTGGCGATCGCGTCGTCGGTGAACCAGTCCTCGCGGGGGCCCAGGTCGACCCGGAGGGTCGCCTCGGGCCCGCCGACGGGTGCGACGGCCGCATGGTCGACGCGGGGGAAGCCGGAGGGGGCCGGTCCCACCGGCAGCACCGCGCCCGGCACGGGCGCCTCCGGTCCGAGCCCGGCGAGCACGTCGGTGCTGCGCGAGCCGAGGACCGGCGGGACGTCCACGCCGCCGCGCACGGCCAGGTAGGTGCGCAGGCCCCGGGAGGGCATGCCCATGGTGAGCTCCGCGCCGTCGGGCAGGTGCAGGACCGTGTTCGCGGCGGCGCCGCGCCCGTCCACCGACAGCGGCGCCTCGGCGCCCGTGACGGCGACCGTCACCGCTCCCCGGGCCCGCACGCGCAGCCCGCCCAGGGTCGCCTCCAGCGCCGCGGCGCCCTCCGGGTTGGCGAGCAGCCTGTTGGCGAGGGCGTAGGAGGCCGCGTCGGCGGCGCCGGAGCGGCCCACGCCCAGGTCGGCGTGGCCGAACCGGCCCGTGTCCTGCACCGTGGTCAGGGGCCCGGTGGCGATGATCTCCAGAGCGCTCATGACGCCGTCGCCCCCGTCCGCGCGTCCGCGCCGGCGTCCGGGGATCCCGCGTCCGTGAAGCGTACGCGGACCCCGGGCCGGAGCAGGCCGGGCGGTTCGCGGTCCAGGTCCCAGACCCTGGCCCCGGTCCTGCCGAGCAGCTGCCAGCCCCCCGGGGAGCTCCGCGGGTACACCCCGGTGAACTCGCCGGCGAGCGCGACCGAGCCGGCCGGGACCCGGGTGCGGGCCTCGCTCCTGCGGGGGACGTGGAGGCGCGGGTCGTCGCAGACCATGTAGCCGAACCCCGGCGCGAAACCGCAGAAGGCGACGGTCCATGTGGCCGCGGTGTGCGCCCTGACCACGCCGTCCCGGGTGAGCCCGGTCAGCTCGGCGACGTCGTCGAGGTCCTCGCCGTCGTAGACGACGGGGATGGTGACCGCGTCACCGGCCGCCCGCTCCGCCCCCGGCGCCGGGGACAGCGCGCGGACCGCCGAGGCGATCCCCTCCGGAGGTGTGCCGGGTTCGATCCGCAGCAGCACGGTGCGGGCGGCCGGGACGACGTCGGTGACGCCGGGGACGGGGTGCGCCTCGAGCGCGGAGCGCAGGGCCATCACCTCGGCCAGGTCCCCGACCTCCACGAGCACCCCGCTGTCGGCACACTTCAGGACACGCAACAAGACTCCTCAACCTGGTGGTGGCGGACCTGCCGGCGGCAGCAGGCCGTCTTCGCGCGAAGAGGTGCGCACGCCCCCGCGTGCGCACCTCCCCGGACGGGAACGGTCACGCGTCCTCCGGGGCGGCCGGGGCCTCCCGGGTGAACGGCGCGACGGCGACCCCGGCGGAGCGGAGCCGGTCCGCGACGGCGCGGGCGATCTCCACCGCGCCGGGGCTGTCGCCGTGCACGCACAGGGAGTCGGCGGCGATCACGATCTCCGTCCCGTCAATCGCCTCGACCGGCAGGCCGCGGGCGATCCGCAGGCAGCGCTCGGCGATCGCGGCGGGGTCGTGGAGCACGGCTCCGGGTTCGCGACGGGACACCAGGACGCCCTCGGGGGTGTACGCGCGGTCGGCGAAAGCCTCCCGGTAGGTGCGCAGCCCGGCCTCCTCCGCCAGGGCGAGGAAGCGGGACCCGGGCAGGCCGAGCACGGGCAGGCCGGGGTCGAAGGCGCGGACGGCCTCGACGACGGCGGCGGCCTGCTGCTCGTGGTGCACGATCGTGTTGTAGAGGGCGCCGTGCGGTTTGACGTAGCGGATGCGGTCGTCGGCCAGCCGGGTGAACGCCGCCAGGGCGCCCAGCTGGTAGACGACGTCGTTGGTGAGGTCGGCGGGCGGGACGTCGACGAAGCGGCGGCCGAACCCGGCGAGGTCCCGGTAGCCGACGTGCGCGCCGACGGCCACGTTCCGCTCCTTGGCGTCGGCCGTGGTGCGGCGCAGCACGCTCGGGTCCCCGGCGTGGAAGCCGCAGGCGACGTTGGCGCTGGTCACGACGGACAGCAGGGCCCGGTCGTCACCGAGCTCCCAGCGGCCGAAGCTCTCGCCGAGGTCGGAGTTGAGGTCGATGCGCAACGTCGGTGCTCCTCGTTCTTCTTCGTGCCTGCCGGGGCGTCCGGACCGCGCGCCTCCGCGCCCGCGGCGCCCGCCGCCCCTCGGCACTGCCGTACTGTGCGGGCCCCTCACGGGGCTCCTACCCCGTCCGGTCCGCGAGTCCCGGACCTGACGGCGCAGGGGGGTGGAACGGGGGGCGCGGCGGGGCCCCCCCCCGCCCCCCCCCGCACCCCCGGGCGCGGATTCACCTCAGGCCCCGGCCCCGGAATAGGTGGGGTCGAGAGC
>NZ_JBSHDN010000013.1:0-23205 GCF_053616335.1 Nocardiopsis sp. NPDC055824 | reverse complement strand
GCGGGCCCTCGCCGCGCCGCGCCCCCCGGGTCTCTACTGCCAGAGGGCGGCGATGCCGCCCAGGGAGTTGACGGCCATGTACACGGTGAGCAGCCAGGCGGCCGCGCCGATCGCGATCAGCCAGCGCGGGTAGCGGTAACCGCCCAGGAGGTCGTGGGAGCGGCGGGCCGCGACCCACAGCATGATGCCGAGGCCGACCGGGAGGATGACGCCGTTGAGCGCGCCGGCGAGGATCAGCAGCGTGTTCGGGGCCTGGCCCGACAGCAGGAAGATCGCCAGCGAGATGCCGATGAACACCGTGACCAGGACACCGCGGCGCTTCTCCAGCCAGGGGTGGAAGGTCGTCACGAAGGAGATCGAGGTGTAGGAGGCGCCGATGACGGAGCTGACCGCGGCGGCCCACATGATCATGCCGAACAGGCGCATGCCGACCTCGCCCGCGGCCTGGTAGAAGGCCTCGGCCGAGGGGTTGGGGGCCTCCATGATGGCGGCGCCGCCGCTGACGACGCCGAGGATGGCGAGGAAGAGCAGGACCCGCATGACGCCGGTGACGATGATGCCGGTGACGGAGGTCTTGGTGATGGCGCCGGCGTTCTCCTGGCCGCCCTGGCCCGCCTCGACGAGGCGGTGGACGCCCGCGTAGGTGATGTAGCCGCCGACGGTGCCGCCGATGATGGTGACGGCGGCGAGGAAGACGTCCGTGCCGAGCTGGTCCGGCATGACGGACTGGCGCAGGGCCTCGCCGACCGGGGGCCGGGAGACGATCGCGACGTACAGGGTCAGGGCGATCATCCCGACGCCGAGGACGATCAGGATGCGGTCGAGGGCGACGCCCAGCTTCTTCACGCCGAGGATGACGACGGCCAGGAGCGCGGAGAGGACGGCGCCGATCCTCGGGTCGAACCCGAGCATGGCGTCCAGGCCGAGGCCCGTGCCCGCGAGGTTGCCGACGTTGAAGATCAGGCCGCCGAAGACGATCAGGGCGGCCAGGAGGTAGCCCGCGCCGGGCAGCACCTTGTTGGCCAGGTCCTGCGCGCGCATGTCGGCGACGCCGATGACCCTCCAGATGTTCAGCTGGACGGCGATGTCGACGAGGATCGACAGGAGGATCGCGAACGCGAAGGTCGCGCCGAGCTGCGCGGTGAAGGTCGTGGTCTGGGTGATGAAACCGGGGCCGATGGCGCTGGTGGCCATGAGGAACATCGCACCGAGCAGGGTGCTGCTCACCGTGATCCGCCCGAGCCGGGGGCGCACCTTGGGGGGCGCGGGGGGCATGTCGCCCATGGGACTCTCCAGGGAGTGCGAGAAGCGTGCCGTGGCGCGATGATCGACCACGCCGTCGTTGGATTGTTGAACAATACTTCAATCCTACGAGACGAGTAAAGGTGGCGTAAGCAAAAATCCCAGGTCACTGCTGTTACCGAGGACCACACTCAGCCCTCTACGCCCCAGGGGTGTTCCACAAGCCCGCCAGTAATAGGTCCATTCATCCGACGAACGGATGCCTTGGAAGACCCGCCTCCCCAGAGGACCGGCGGGTCGGTCACAATGGAGTAACCGAACGCACCCCCGAGGAGCACATGTGACGGCCACGGACGCCCACACCGACCGGACCCCCGGCCGCAGGCGCCCCCTGCCACCGCTGCCCACCCAGGCCGAGCGTGTCGCCGAACTGCTCCGCGAGTCCCTCATCGACGGCGCCTACCCCCCGCGGCAGCGCCTCTCCGAGGAGAGGCTGTGCGAGGAGCTGGGCGTCTCCCGCAACACCCTCCGCGAGGCCTTCCGGCTGCTGGTCCGCGAGCGCCTGCTCGTGCACCAGATGCACCGGGGAGTGTTCGTCGCCCACCCCACCAGCGAAGACGTCCGCGACCTGTTCAGGACGCGCCGCGTCCTCGAACTCCCCGCACTGCGGGGCGCGGTACGCCCCGGGGAGGAGGCCGTGCGCGCGGTCGGCTCCGCCGTGGACGAGGGCGAGGCCGCCCGCGACCGGGAGCGGTGGAAGGAGATGGGCACCGCCAACATGCGCTTCCACCAGGCCCTGGCCGGGCTCGCCGGGAGCGCCCGGGTCAACGAGTTCATGAGCCAGGTGCTCGCCGAGACCCGCCTCGTCTTCCACGTCATGGACGCCCCCCGCGAGTTCCACGCCCCCTACCTGGACTGGAACCGGCGCATCCACACCCTGCTGGCCGCGGGGGACGTGACGGGGGCCGCCGACGAGCTGGCCGCCTACCTCGACACCTCCGAGCACCAGCTCGTCACGGCCTTCACCGCCCGGGAGCGGGACGCCTGAACCACTGAACCACGCCCCGGCGCCGCCCGCCCCCGGCGCCTCCGGGGGCGGGGGATCCGAGTCCCCCCCGGACAGCCTCGGACCGCCGCCGACTTGGGATGAATTGTCCACAGGTCTCGGGAAAGCCGCGTGACGGAGGTCCCGAAGTGCCAGAATGAGGACCCGATGGAACTGAACGGACGCCCCGTCGGCATCGGGGAAATCGCGGGCCTCGCCCTGTACGGGTACGGCCACTTCACGACCATGCTCGTCACCGACCTGCGGGTGCGCGGCCTCGACCTGCACATGGAGCGGCTGACCCGGGACTGCCGGACCCTGTTCGGCACCGAGCTGGACGTCCTCCGGGTCCGCGAACTGGCCCGGAGGTCGGCACGCGCGCACCCGTCGCCCTCCGTGGTACGGGTGACGGTGTTCGACCCCGGCATGGACCTCGCCCGCCCGGCCTCGCGGCGGCCTCCGCAGATCCTGGTCACCACCCGGCCGGCCCCGGCCCCGGACGGGCCCCCGGCGCCGCTCCGCCTGGGCACCCGGCTGTTCGCCCGGGACACCCCCCGGGTCAAGGGCACCGGGATGTTCGGGGCGATCCGCCAGCGGCGCTCGGCCCAGCTGGACGGGTTCGACGACGCCCTCTTCACCGGGGTCGACGGGCGCGTGTCGGAGGGCCCCACCTGGAACATCGCGTTCCTGGACGGCGGCGGCGTGGTGTGGCCCCAGGCCCCCTGCCTGCCCGGGGTGACGGCCCGCCTGGTGGACCGCGCCGCCGACTCCCTGCGGATCCCCGTGTCCACCCGGCCCGTCGCCGGGGCCGCGAGCACCCGCGTGTCGGGGGCCTTCGTCACCAACGCCGCCACGGGCGTGCGGCCGGTCACCTCCATCGACGGGGTCCACCTGCCGCAGTCGGCCCTGATCCGCAGACTGGCCGACGCCTACCGCGCCATCCCCGGCGACGCCCTCTAGCCGTCGGGGACCGAGGGGCGCGCGGCCCCTCCCCCGCGGTCCTGCGCCGCAGGCGAGGCCGGGCTCCGACACCGGCCAGGGGTACAGGACCGTCCGGGCCGGGGTCCCCCACGCCCGACCGGCACCGGTTCCGGCCGGCCACGAGCCGGCGGGGACCTCCGGCGGCCGTCCGCCCCCACCGGTCTCCGGGCCCCGGGGAGCCCCGGGGCCCGGAGACCGCGGACCCTATCCCCGCCGGTCCGCCGGGGCGGTCCCGGCGGCCACGGCCGGCCTGCCGGCCCGCCCCGGCCACCACACACGCGGTCCCACGTCCAGGGACAGCGCGGGCACCAGCAGGGTGCGGACGATCAGGGCGTCCACGAGCACGCCGAACGCCACCAGGAACGCGAGCTGGAGCAGGAACAGCAGCGGGATCACCGCCAGCGCCGCGAAGGTCACGGCCAGGACCACCCCGGCCGACGTGATCACGCCCCCCGTGACGGTGAGCGCCCTCAGCACGCCCTCCCGGTGCCCGTGGACCAGGGTCTCCTCCCTGGCCCGGGACATCAGGAAGATGCTGTAGTCGATGCCCAGCGCGACGAGGAACACGAACGCGAACAGCGGGACCACCGGGTCCGCTCCGGGCAGGCCGAGCAGGTGCTCGAAGACCAGCGTGCCCACGCCGAGCGCGGCGGCGAAGGAGAGCACGTTGGCCGCCATCAGCAGCAGCGGAGCCACCAGGGAGCGCAGCAGCGGGATCAGGACGAGGAAGACCACGACCAGGACGAGGGGGACGACCACGGCGAAGTCGCGCTGGGCGGTCTCCAGGGTGTCCAGGTCGGTGGCGGTCACACCGCCGACCAGGGTGTCGGCGCCCTCGACCCCCCGCAGGGCGTCGCGGAGGCCGCCGACGGCGGAGACCGCCTCGGACGACTCCGGGGGAACGGAGAGGGTCACCTCGACCAGGACGCGCCCGTCCTCCACCAGCGGCGGGGCGTCGGCCCCGGGCGGTCCGGGCTCGGTCACCGCGACCGCCTCCTCCACCTCGGGGAGGTCCTCCGCAGCGGCGACGACCTCGTCGAGCCGGTCGGCGTCGGCGACCACGAGGGCGGGGGCCGCCCCACTGGTGGGACCGAAGCCCCGGGTGAGCTCCTCCTGGGCCTCTACCGCCTCGACCTGCGTGCGGAACACCTCGGACTGGCCGGTTCCCCCGGCGTCGAACTGGGGGGCGAACACGGCCGCCGCCGCCAGCAGGACGGTGGTACCGATCCAGTAGGCGCGGGGACGGCGCGAGACCGTTCCGGCGATCCGGCCCCAGAAGCGGTGCCTCGCGATGACCGCGTCGAGGCCCTCCTCCCCCGGCCCGTCCCCGGCCGCCGCGCCGTCACCGGGCCGGCGCGGGGCGGACGGCCAGAAGACCGCCCTTCCGCAGAGGGCGAGCACGGCGGGCAGGAAGGTCATGGCGGAGAACAGGGCCGCGGCGACGCCGATGGCCACGACCGGGCCCAGGCTGCGGGTGGACGCCAGGTCGGCCGCGAGCAGGCAGAGCAGGCCGAGGATGACGGTCCCCCCGGAGGCCAGGACCGGCCCGGTCACTCCGCGCACCGCGGCCAGGACGGCCTCGGGGACGCGTTCGCGCGTGGTGAGCTCCTCCCGGTAGCGGGCCACGAGGAGGAGCGCGTAGTCGGTGCACGCACCGACGACCAGGATGAACAGGATGCCCTGGCTCTGCCCGTTGAGGCTGACCAGCCCGGTGTCCGCGGCCAGGTAGACGAGCGCCCCGGACAGGCCGAGGGCCAGCAGGGAGGCGAGGACGACCAGGACCGGCAGCAGGGGCGACCGGTAGACGGCCACGAGGATGACCAGGACGGCGGAGACCGCCACGACGAGCAGGGTCGAGTCGATGCCGCCGAAGGCCGCGGTGAGGTCGGCCGCGTACCCGGCCGGGCCGGTGACCTGTGCCTGGAGCCCGGGGACCGGGTCGTCGGCGAGGAGCGCGCGGAGCTCGGCGACCGCGTCGCCGGTGTCGTGCCCCGGGTCGATCGCCACGGTGAACTGGGCGACGGAGGGGTCCTCCGTTCCGGGGAAGGGTCCGATCACCGGGCCGGCGGCCCAGGGTTCGCCGGCCACCCGCTCCCCGACCCCGGCGATGGCGGCCAGGTCGTCCTCGGCGATGTCACCGCCCCCCGAGTAGACGACCACCGCCGGGACGGCCTCCTCGCGGTCGAACCCCTCGGCGATCTCGGAGACCTCGGTGGACTCGGCGCCCACCGGCAGGAACGCCCCGGGGTCGTTGGTCTGCACCTCGCCGAGCCTGCCCAGGAACATGCCGAGGGGGCCTGCGCCGAACAGCCACACGAGGGTGATCAGCAGTGCCGCGCCGGCCCACCAGCGGGTGCGTCGGGGTGGTCGGCCGTTGTCCTTGCGCACGGGTGGCGTCCTTCCGTTGCCATCGATTTTTCACTCGCAATAAGAGTATCTTGGATTTCGAGTTACTTGCGACGCGGGTCCGCTCCGAACGGCCGTGCGGTGGGCCCGGGGAAGGGACAGGAGAGAAGGAGGGACGGGGTGAAGCCCCCGGTTCCACGAGGGGAGGCGGGTGGGCCGCGGCGGCCCGGTAGGGCGAACCCCCGGACCGCCGCGGTCACCCTCGGCGGTAGCCGCACTCGTGGCGGGGGTAGCGCCAGATCGACATCGAGACCCGCTCATCTGGGCCTTCTCCCCGCCGGAGAACGTCACCGGGCCCCCGTCGGGGCGGTGATCTGGGTGTACTCCAGCGTCAGGTCGGTCAGGAGCCGCAGGAGGGTCTTCTCGGGGTGGTTCATTCCTGGCAGCGGCTGCCGCCGCGTGGACCCGGTCGGGTCGGGAGGCCAGCTCGTCCAGCATGCGCTCCCGGGTGGCCAGTTCCTGGGCGATCTGGTCCGGGGTCGGCCCCTTGAACTCGTCCGCGTCTTTGGCCTGTGCGCCGGTGTGGTCGCGCCAGGTGCCGTCGGCGTCCTGGGGGTACTCCACGACCGCGCTGGCCGCGACGACTGGGTGTGGTCGGTGGTGTTCGACCCTGACGGGCAGAGGCTGGCCAGCGCGGGCGACGACGGGACGGTACGGGTGTGCGGTTCAGCCGACGCCCTTCCGTCCAGCGGTCCGCTCGGCTTGGGCGGCGATGTTGGCCGCCATGGACCCGAACACGATCCCGTGGAACGGGGTGACGGCCTTCCAATACAGGTGACCGAGGAGACCCCGGGGATGGAAGAGCGCCCGCTGGTGGTAGACCGTGCGGTCCCCCACCCGCGCCACGCCCATCTCCAGCCAGGCCGGGCCGGGGAGCCGCATCTCCGCCCTGAGCCGGAGCAGCCTGCCCGGCACGACCTCCTCGACCCTCCAGAAGTCCAGGGAGTCGCCCACCCTCAGCCGGAACGGGTCGCGCCGTCCCCTTCGCGGTCCCACCCCCCCGACCGCGAGGTCGATCCACCCGCGCGCCGCCCAGGCCAGCGGCCAGGAGTACCACCCGTGATCGCCGCCGATCCCCTCGACCACCCGCCACAGGTCCTCGGGCGCGGCGTCGACGTACCGGGCGCGGACGTCCGTGTACAGGCTGCCGCCGGTCCAGTCGGGGTCCGTGGGCAGCGGGTCCGACGGCGCGCTCGGCCAGGCGGCCGACGACCACCGCGTGTCCACCCTCGACTCGTTCACCCGCCGCAGTGCGAGCCGCACCGCGCCGTCGAAAGCGATCCGCTGGTGGTCGTCCAGCTGGTCCGACAGGTCGTCCTCCCCAGCGACCGCGTCGTGGCGCAGCGAGTTCACCAGCGGTCGGGCGATCGCGGGCGGCACCGGCGTGATGAGGCCGACCCACAGGCTGGAGAGCCCCGGGGAGAGCACCGGCACCGGGACGATCACGCGCTTGGCGATGCCCGCGGCCCCGGCGTAGCGCTGGATCATCTGCGCGTAGGTCAGGACCTCCGGACCCCCGATGTCGAAGACGCGGTTGGTCCCCTCGGGCAGCTCCGCGGCCCCCACCAGTAGCCTGAGCACGTCCCGGACCGCGATCGGCTGGACACGGCTGCGCACCCATCGGGGCGTGGTCATGACCGGCAGTCGCTCGGTGAGGTGGCGCAACATCTCGAAGGACGCCGAGCCCGATCCGATGATCACCGCCGCGCGGAGCACGACGGCGGGCACCGCCGACTCCAGGAAGATGTCGCCGACCTGCGTGCGCGACGCCATGTGCGCGGACAGGCGGCCCTCCTCGGGAACGAGTCCGCCCAGGTAGACCAGCCGACGCACGCCCGCCCTCTCGGCCGCGCGGGCGAAGTTCGTGGCTCCCTGCGCGTCGACGCTCTCGAAGTCGCGTCCCCCCGACATCGAGTGGACCAGGTAGTAGGCCGTGTCGACGCCCCTCAGCGCCTCGTCCAGCCCGTCGCCGGAGACGACGTCTGCCCGTGCCACCTCGACATCGCTCCTCCAGTCGACGTCGCGGAGCTTCTCCGGGGTGCGCACGAGGCAGCGGACGGCGTGCCCTGCCGCCAGCAGCTCGGGCACGAGCCGTCCGCCGATGTACCCGGTCGCCCCGGTCACCACGGTGCGGCGGTCCCCCGTCATCCGTTCGCCCCGATCGCGCCGGGGCGGTGCGCCCCGCCGCCGTCCCGGCCGTGGTCCCGGCCTTGGTCACGGCCGTGGCGGCGGCGCTCGCGCCGCTCCGCGCGGATCCTGCGGTACGGGTTGTCGCCGGGGAGGTTGCCGCCGACGCGGCCGTACATGCCGAAGGTCATCACCATGATCCCGACCACGAAGCTGAAGATGACGTTGGGCATCGAGAACGCCAGGATGTTGGGTCCCGCGCTCATGAGGTAGAGGTTGACCAGTCCGCTGGCCACGAACGCCAGGCCCACCACCGTGCAGACGGTCGAGGCGAACGAGCCGCCCAGTACGGCCGCGCCGAGCAGCAGCGAGCCGATCGCGATCGAGAGGAAACTGAGCGCGCCGTTGGTGGACAGACCCGCGATCACCTCCCCCCGGGTGTCGAACAGCGGGAGGCGGACCAGCAGGCCCGCGATCCCGAAACCGATGAGTACCAGGCCCGTGAGTCCCGCCCCGACTCTGTAGACCACGCCGAGACGGCGGTCGGCCGGACGTCCGGTGTCCAGATCCATGGTGCTGCCCCTTTCGGTGTCCTCCCAGCTAGAGTCGTGTGTGAGTGGCGCACACCACAAGTCGCGTCGCTTTCGCAACGCTTGGGGCGCCATGTCCGACGCACTCACTCCAGGGGCGACCGCCCGCCTGCTCGGGGTCGCCCCCTCCACGCTGCGCAGTTGGGACCACAGGTACGGGATCGGCCCCCGCGAGCGCAGTCCGGGCGGCCACCGCCGCTACTCGCCCTCCGACGTCGCGCGCCTGCGCGAGCTGTGCCGACTGGTCGGGGAGGGCCTTCCGCCCGCCTCGGCCGCCCGGCTGGCACTCGACCGGGGCCCGAGCGTCCCGGCTCCGAGAGGCGAGGGGCAGGGGAGCGCGGGCTCCGCCGACGCGGCGGCCGGCCCCGCGAGAGTCGGCAGCGCGCGGGGCCAAGGCGACGGGGGCCGCCGTGCGGGTCCCACGGGTCCGGCCCCCCGCCCCGGCGGGGACACCCTCCCGCTCGGCCACGCCGTGCCCACCCTCCAGGGGATCGCGCGCGCCGCCATGCGCCTGGACGCCGACCTGGTCGAATCGCTCCTGGAGGAGGCCCTTCTGCACCACGGCGTGGTGGCGGCCTGGGAGGAACTCGCCATGCCGCTGCTGTACGGGATGGGGCGCAAGTGGGAGGACACCCTGCGCTACGTGGAGGTCGAGCACCTGCTCTCGTGGTGCGTGTCCTCGGCCCTGCGCCGCGTCCCCCCTCCCTGCCGCGCCCGCGCCCCCGGCGGATCGGGCACGGGCCCCGCCACGGAGACCGACCCGGGGTCCGGCTCGGGAACGGGCACGGATCCCGGCACGTGGACGAGCGCCCGGCCCACCGTCCTCGCCTGCGGTCCGCACGAGATGCACGGCCTGCCGGTGGAGGCCCTGGCCGCGGCCCTCCGGGAGCGCGGTGTGCCCCACCGGATGCTCGGTCCGTGCACCCCGGTCGAGGCGACCGTGCGCACGGTGCGCCGCATCGGACCGCGCGCCGTCGTGCTCTGGTGCCACGCGGGCGACCCGGCCGACGCCGCCGCCCTGCGGGGCACGGTGCGCGCGGTGGCCGAATCGCCGCAGTCCACCGCCGTGTACACGGCCGGGCCGGGATGGCGTTCGGTGAACGGGGGCGCGGTCCTCGCGGACGCGCATCTGAACTCCCTGGCCGACGCCGTGCGGGTGCTCGCCACGGGCTGAGCCCCGGCCCGCGCTCCCCGGCTGGAACGCTGACGAGGGCGAGGAAGGGGGCGGGGACGAGGACGGCGACGGCTCGCGGTCCCGGCTCAGGGGCGGCGGACCAGGCCTGTGCGCAACGCGTGCCAGGCGTGCTCGGCCGAGGTCAGCGACATCGCCGCGACGGGCGTGCTCAGCCCCATGGCCAACTCCCTGTGCAGGGGCGATCCCCCGTCCAGGAAGGCCAGCACGTCCCCGAGGCGGTTGGCCGCGAACAGCCCCGAGAAGAACTCCGCGCCCCGCACCCGGCCCGTGTCCAGAGCCCGCAGCATGACCGCGTCCATCACCAGGTGGCGGCGCCGGTGCGGCACCGGCGGAACGGGGACCCGGCCCCGCGCCAGGGCGCGGGCCACCGCGTCCGCCTGGCGGCCCACCCCGCTGAACGTGTACCCGGTCGAGGGCCGGGTCGCGCCCCCCGCCGTGCCCACCCGAAACACGCGGCGCCCCGCCCGGGTCCGGACCGGCGCGTCGGTCATGGGGATGACCCCCTGCTCGGCCGCCGTGACCTCCAACCCGGACAGCCCGAGTAGGTCGCAGTACCGGACTAGGGCGCTCTCGTACTCGGCGGTGGTGAGCGCCTCCCGGCCGAACTCGGTGTACTCCACCAGGGCCTCGCGCGCGGACAGCGGGAGCACGTAGCCGAACGCGACCCCGTTCACGGGCTGGGCCGGGCGCAGGTCCATCAGCACCGCCGAGCCCGGGTCGAAGGCGTCGTGGCCCGCGCGCACGAACCAGCCGCGGAAGTGTTGGAGGAGATGGGTCCGCCCGCGCGGGAAGGGCCGCGGAGGTCGCGAGTCGAACACCCACGAGGCGGTGAGCGCCGACCGCTCGCCGCCGGGCCCGGTCCCCTCGACCTCGGCGTGGTCCTCACCGTCACGGACACCGGTCACCAGGAGCGGGAGCTGGTCCACGTGCCCGCCCGCCGAGGCGCGCACGTGCGCGTCCACGTCGGCCGACCTGAGCATCTTGTACACGTACGGAGCTGCGGAGGACGCGTGGACGGCCCCGTCCGCCCCGACCACGGACAGCCGGTCCCACCGGGCTGCCAGCAGCGCGTCCCAGGGCCCGCCGTCGGGTTCCCAGAAGCACCACGTGCGTGGCGGAGGGGTGTGCGGCCCCGGCGGCGGCTCCACGAGCGCGACACGCAGCGGGCGTCCCCGTCGGTCGTTGATACCACCGAGCCGGTGGGTCAGGGTGAGCCCAGCGGCTCCCCCGCCGATGATCGCCACGTCGTAGTCGGCCATGCGTCCAGCATGCCCCCGGGAGGCCGCCGCGAGCACGCGAACACCCAGCCATCACCGGGAGGGATCCGTGGACACCACCACGCGGACGATGAAGGACGGCCCGGTCACCCGGGAGTTCGACCACGCCGCAGGAGCCTACGACCGACTGGTCGCCGCCAACCCCGGCTACCACGCCCATCTGCGGATCTCGGCGCGGCGGCTGGGACTGCCCGACCGGGGCCGGGGCCTGCGCCTGATCGACCTGGGATGCGGCACGGGGGCGTCGACCGCGGCCCTGCTGCGCGAGGCCCCGGCCGCCCGGATCGCGGGCGTGGACGCCTCCCGGGGGATGCTGGACGCCGCCCGGGGCAAGCCCTGGCCGGACTCGGTGTCCTTCCACCGGGGGCGGGCCGAGGAGCTGACGCCCGCGTGGGCGGAGAAACACCTGGGAGGCCCCGCCGACGCGGTGTTCGGCGCGTACCTGGTCCGCAACTGCCCCGACCCCGACGCCCTGCTGGCCACGGCGCGCTCCCTGCTGAGGCCGGGCGGCAGGCTCGTCCTGCACGAGTACTCCGTGGCCGACTCGGCGTCGGCACGGGCCGTGTGGACCGCGGTGTGCTGGGGGGTCGTGATCCCGGCGGGCCGGATCATGACCGGACGCGCCGACCTGTTCCGCTACCTGTGGCGGAGCGTGCTGGAGTTCGACGGCCGAACCGCGCTCCTGGACCGCATGCGCCGCGCGGGCCTGGAGTCGGTGGCCGACGCCCCGCTGCCGGGCTGGCAGTACGGGCTCACGCACACGTTCGCGGGCGGGCGCCCCCTGACGGAGGGTGCGGCCGATGGGCGCTGACCGCCCGGTGGACGTCCGGGACCCGCTGGCGGAGTCCCTCGCCCCCGCGCCCGCGTCCGGGCCCCGTCCGGAGGAGACGCCCCGCGTGGCCGTGGTCGGCGGCGGCATCGCCGGGCTGGCCGCGGCGTGCGCCCTGGCCGAGCGCGACACGGACGTGGTGGTGTACGAGCGGGAGGACACCCTGGGCGGGCGGCTGAGGGGGTGGGGGACCACGCTGCGCGACGGGTCGCCGGCCACCATGACCCGGGGCTTCCACGCGTTCTTCCGCCAGTACTACAACCTGCGCGGGCTGTTGCGGCGCGCGGATCCGGCGCTGGAGGGGCTGGTGCCGCTCGACGACTACCCGCTGGTGCACCGCGACGGACCGCGCGACCGCTTCTCGGGGCTGCCCCCGACCCCTCCGTGGAACGCGGCGGTCCTCGCCGCGACCAGCCCGAGCTTTCCGCCGCGCGACCTGGCCCGGGTCAACGTGCCCGCCGCCCTGCAGCTGCTGGACGTCGACGTGCCGGGCGTGTACGAGCGCCTCGACCACCTGAGCGCACGGGACCTGCTGACGGCGGTCCGCTTCCCGCCGAGGGCGCGGCACCTCGCGTTCGAGGTGTTCACCCGGAGCTTCTTCGCCGATCCGGGCCGGCTGTCGGCCGCCGAGCTGGCGGTGATGTTCCACCTGTACTTCCTCGGCTCGTCCGAGGGCCTGGTGTTCGACGTGCCGGGATCGCCGTTCCCGCAGGCCCTGTGGGATCCGCTGGAGCGCCGCCTGGCGAAGCTGGGCGTGCGCTTCCGGACCGGCGCCCCCGTCGAGGGGGTGCGGCCCGGCCGGGGGCGCAGGTTCGCTGTGCGGTGCGGGCCGGACGGCGGACCGGACGCGGAGTTCGACGGGGTGGTGCTGGCGGCCGACCCCCCCGGGGTCCGCCGCCTGGTCGCGGGGTCCCCGGACCTGGGGGACCCGCGGTGGCGGGACCGGCTGGCACGCCTGGAGTCCGCTCCCCCGTTCCTGGTGTCGCGCTACTGGCTCGACCGTCCCGTGCGCCCGCACCGGCCCGCGTTCCTGGGCACGGCGGGGTATCCGACCCTGGACAACGTGAGCGTGCTCGAACGCTACGAGGACGAGGCCCGCGCGTGGGCGCGGCGCACCGGCGGCTCCGTGGTGGAGCTGCACGCCTACGCCCTGCCCGAGGACGCCGATCCGGAGCGCGAGCGGGTGCGGCTGTGGGAGCAGGCCGCCGCCGTCTACCCGGAGCTGGGGGCGGCCGGCGTGGTGGACGACCGGCACGAACTGCGCGCGGACTGCCCGCTGTTCGCCCCCGGGAGCCACCGCGACCGGTGCGGGGTGGCCACCCTCGACCCGTTCCTGGTCCTGGCCGGGGACCACGTGCGCACGGACCTGCCCGTGGCCCTGATGGAGCGCGCGGCGACCAGCGGCCTGCTGGCGGCCAACGCCCTGCTGGCCCGCTGGGGGCGGGAGGGGCACACCGTGTGGACGGTGCCCCGGCAGGGCCGTTCGGCTCCGCTGCGCTCCCTCGCGCGGTGGGCCCGGCACACCCCGCGCTGATCCGGGCCGGGGGCGGACCGGAGCTCCGGGACCGGGGACGGACCGGGAACCGCAGGTGGGGGACGGACGCCCGGGGCAGGGGCCTCGCCGCCTCCGGACCGGAGGCGGCGCCCGCACGCCGGTCGCCACCGCCGCGCGGGGAACCGGGGCCGGGAGGGCTCAGCCTGGCCAGCGGCCGGAGGAGCGCAGGAGGTACCGGCGCTCCGCGTAGGCGAGGTCCTCGCGCCACAGGCGGCGCGCGGCCATGCGCATGGCGGGCCGCACGACCGCCCCCGCCACCCTGCGGGCCAGGGCGAACCCGACCCGGTCGGACGTGGCGACGGTGGCCTCGACGACCGCCGTGCGCGGTACGCCGCGGTCGTCGACGCCGAGCGGGGTGGCGTGGGTCTCCACCACGCTCCCCAGCCCCTCCCCCTCGATGACGCGCATGACCACGGTGCGCGGCTCGGGGCACGTGAACTCGGCGCGCACCGGCACCCCGAGTCGGCCCGCCACGCGGAACCCCACGTCGACCACCATGCGGTCCGGTTCCGGGTCGGGCCCCTCCGGCACCTCGGTCACCGTCAGTCCCACGAACGAGTACGGGTGGAACCAGGAGCCGTGCCAGGGGTCCAGCCGGTTGGCCACCACGTCCTCCGGTTCGCACCTCCCCGCCAGGCTCTCCACCGCCGTGATCGAGGCGGCCGCCCCCGGACGCTCGGGGACGACCGGCGCGTCGAGGGGCTCCTCCCCGCCCTCCCGGTCCAGGCGCACCCACACGAGGACCCCGTCGTCGTGCACCGGGTAGGGGCTCCACCCCGGAAAGCCCTCGGCCCCCAGGGAGAGACCGTGCCAGCGGCACACCAGGTTCCCCCCGGTCACAGCGCCCCGGCAGAGCGGGGCCCCCAGGTGCGGGCACGCCCCCGGCCCAACGTGGGCGGCGCCGTCCGGGGTGCGCCAGGCCACGAGTTCGGCGCCGGCGACGACGCGGCCGAAGGGCCGGTCGGCCCGCACCTCACTGCTGGCGGCCAGCACGAACCAGTTGCCGGACGGCCTGGCCAGGGCGCGCTTGAGAGCCGCACCGATGACGGCGGGCGACCCCTCCCGCCAGGTGGGCCTCTGACGGCTCCAGTCGAAGGCGGGCATCCTGCGCAGCGGAAGCCGCCGCGGTTCGGGGTCGGGCAGCGTCACGGAATCTCCTCCAGGGCGTGTGCGCCGCGCTCAGCCGGAGCGGGGGCGCGGCACCGAGCGGGCGAGCAGGGATCGTGCGAGGGCGGGTACGGCCGCGGCGACCTTGCGGGCGTCGGAGACCCGGTGGCGGGTGCTCCACACGTCGAAGTCGGCCGCGCTGATCTCGTCCAGGATCGCCCGGTAGAGCCGGAAGGCGGTGGCGACACACGGGCGGGACACCGGGGAGAGCATCGCGATGCCGGGTTCGGCCTCCCGGTAGATCCCCCTGTTGACCTCGACGAGGTCGGCCACGGCGGCACGGGCGCGCCGGTCGGGCGCCCGTACCCGCGCGCAGTGCTCCAGGAGTTCCCGGTCCACCCCGTGCGCCCCCAGGACGTCCGCGGGCAGGTAGACCCTGCCCCGTCCCAGGTCGTCCGCCACGTCGCGGAGGAAGTTGGTGAGCTGGAAGGCCTCGCCCAGCGCCGCCGCGTGCGGGGCGGCCTCCGCCCGGGGCGCCACCGTCCCCAGGACCGGCAGGACCTGGAGCCCGATGACCGCGGCCGAGCCGTACATGTACTCGCGTAGGTGCTCCAGGTCGCGGTAGCCGGTGACGTCCAGGTCCATGCGCATGGAGTCCATGAACGCGGTGAAGTAGCCGGCGGGCAGTCCGTAGCCCTCGACGGTGTGCGCCAGGGCGCGCAGCACGGGCTCCCGGGGCTCCCGGCCCGACAGCGCGCGCCCCAGGTCCGCGCCGACGGCGTCGAGCCGTTCGCGCACGTCGGCGGCGGTCTCACCCGGCTCCGGTTCGTCCACGATGTCGTCCACCCAGCGCGCGAACCCGTACAGCGCGTGTACTCCGGGGCGCCGTTCCGGCGGCAGGACGCGCGTCGCCGTGAAGTACGTCCGCCCGTGGCGGGCGTGGAGTTCGCGGCAGAGCAGGTAGTCCCCGCGCAGCCGGTCCGGGCCGATGCCGGCGGCGTCGAGTTCGGCGGTCGCGGTCCCCCTCATCGCCGCCCTCCCCCCGCCAGCACCCGCGCGGCGGCGAGCTTCCCGGAGATCAGCACGGTCGGCAGGCCCACGCCCGGTCTGGTCCCGCAGCCCGCCAGCACCGCGTTGGAGGTGCCGGGGACGGTGTTGCCCGGGCGGAAGGGCCCCGTCTGCGCGAAGGTGTGCGAGAGGGAGAACGGGGTGCCGTGGGCCAGCCCCTGGCGCGCCCAGTCCGCCGGGGTGACGAGGTGCTCGGTCCGGACCGAGGCGTCCAGGCCGTCGAGGCCCCGCTCCTCCAGCGTCCGCACCAGGCTGTCCCGGTAGCGCGGCCCCTCCCGGTCCCAGTCGACGTCCCCCGCGGCGAGGTTCGGGGCCGGGGCGAGCACGTAGAGCAGGTGCCGCCCCTCCGGCGCCAGCGCGGGGTCGGTGCGGGTGGGCTGGGTGACGAGCAGGGAGGGGTCGCTCATGGTGCGCCCCTCCCGGATGATCTCCGAGAAGGTGCTCTCCCAGGCCGCGCCGAAGGAGATGGTGTGGTGTCCCAGGGCGTCCCAGGTGCGGTCGGTGCCCAGGTGGAGCACGACGGCGGAGGGCGAGTGGCGGATCCGGACCGGGCGGCGGGGCTCGTGGCCGAGAAGGCGGTGGGCGGCCGGCAGGTCGGCGGTGAGCACGACGTGGTCGCAGGCCAGGCGGTCGCCCCCCTCGGTGATCACGGCGGTGACCCGGTCGCCGCTCCGCTCCAGCCGGGTGACGGCCTCCCCGTAGCGGACGGCGCCCCCGGCCTTCGTGAACGCCCCGGCCAGGGCGTCCCCGAGCGCGCGCATCCCTCCCCGGGGGAAGTACACCCCGGCGACCGTGTCCATGTAGGCGATGACGGCGTAGGCCGCCAGGGCGCGCTCCGGCGCCACCCCCGCGTACAGGGACTGGAAGGAGAAGATCCGCCGCAGGCGCTCGTCCCGGACGCGGCGCCCGACCGCCGGGGCCAGCCGGCCGAAGCCGCCCAGCGCCGCGAGCCGGAACAGGTCGGGCCGGACCAGGTCGAGCGGCGAGTCGCACCGCGCGTCGATGAACGAGCGCATCTCCACCCGGTACAGCCTCGTGAGCCAGTCCCGCAGCCGGAGGTAGCCCTCGGCCTCGCGCTCCCCGGCCACGCGCGCCACCTCGGCGGCCATGGCCTCGCGGTCGGTGTGCACGTCGATCACGGAGCCGTCGGCGAAGGCCGCCCGGTAGGCGGGGCTGAGCGGCACGAGGTCGAGCCTGTCCGCGGTGCTCTCGCCGACGGCGGCGAGCGCCTCGTCGAGGAGTTCGGGCATGGTGAGCACGGTGGGGCCGGTGTCGAGGCGGAAGCCGTCCAGGTCGAGCCGTCCGGCGCGCCCGCCCGGGTGCGGTTCGCGCTCCACGACGACGACCTCGCGCCCCGCCCCCCGCAGGTGCAGGGCGCAGGCCAGGCCGGAGAGCCCCGCGCCGACGACGACCACGCGTCCGGCCCCGGGGGCCGGTCCGCGTCCCGCCGCCCGGGTGCGGCCGCTCATACCGGGTCCGTCCCGGTCCGGGCGGCGAGTCCGCGCAGGCCCTCCAGGACGGCGGGGTCCAGGTCGAGCCCGTCCAGCCTGCCGACCCCCCGTGCCGCCAGCTCCCGGCACCGGCCCCGCACCAGGTCGCGGGCGCCGAGCCGATCCAGGGCGTCGGCGACCTCGGCGGGGTCGGCTCCGGCTCCGACACGGGAGAGCAGGTCGCTCGCGGCTGCGTCCCCCCGCTCCCCGGCCAGCCGCACGCCGGCCGCGAGGAGGAGCGTGCACTTGCCCTCGCTGATGTCCTCGCCCACGGGTTTGCCCGTCCGGGCGGTGTCGCCGTAGACGCCCAGGAGGTCGTCCCTGAGCTGGAAGGCGGTTCCGACGTCCCGTCCGTAGCCGCGCAGGGCGTCCACCGTGGCCCCGTCCGCCCCGGCCATGGCCGCGCCGAGGTGGAGGGGGCGCTCGACGCTGTAGGACGCCGTCTTGAGCAGGTTCACGCGCAGCGCGGTCCCCTCGGAGCGGTCGCGTCCGGCCTGGGCGCGGACGTCGAGGAACTGGCCCGCCATGATCTCGGTGCGCAGGCCCCGCCAGACCGCCCGTGCCCCGCGCGGCCGGGACAGGCCGTCCAGCGCCTCCTCGAACATGTCGTCGGCCCAGACCAGCGCCAGGTCCCCCACCAGGACGGCGAGCGCCTCGCCGTACCGCCGGGGCTCTCCGCTGTGCCCGTTCTCCTCGTGCTCCGCCATGTGGCGGGCGTGGACCGAGGGCCGGCCCCGGCGGGTCGGCGACCCGTCCATCACGTCGTCGTGGACGAGGGCGCAGGTCTGGATGAGCTCCAGGGCCCCGCAGGCCTGGAGGGCGGAGCGGGCCCGCTCCCCGCCGGGGTTCCCGCCGCCGGCCGTCCACCCCCACCAGGCCAGCAGGGACCGCATCCGCTTGCCCCCTGCGAGGGTGAAGCGGACGGTCTCGCCCGCCAGGTCGCGGCCGAACCCCGCGTCGATGCCCTCCGACTCGCGGAGCCGCCGGTGGAGGTAGCGGCGCAGGGCGTCCTCCAGCGCCGCGCGGTGTCCCCCGACCGCGGCGTCGTGGCCTTCTCTGTGGGTGTTCAGGAGCGGATTGACGGCTTCCTCCCGGGGTCGTGCCTCCGGACTTCCCGAAATGACTCGTATTCTGTGAATCTTGTTAAACGAAACACTTCCCGAAGTGCGGCGTCCCAACCATGTCCGCCCCCGGGAACACGGCCGCCGACCGGGAGGGCCCCGGCACCGCGCCCCGTAGACTCACAGGGGAGATCGGACGAACCGATCACGCCAGCGCGAGAGAGAGACCATGGACGCCGTTCCGGCCGCACACTCCGACGGGCTCCTGGACGCCCGCGACGGGGATGCCGAGAGCCGGTCGCGAGGTGAACTCTACGAGTCCCTCCAGAGCGACGGGCAGCGACTCGCCGTGCGGCTGATCCGCCTGCTGCACCGCATGGCGGACAGCTCGGGCATGAACCCCACGGACTTCCAGTGCTACACGCTGCTGCGGGTCAGCGGTTCCATGACCCCCGGCGAGATCGCCGAGAGCCTCTGCCTGTCCACCGGCTCGGTGACCGGGGTCGTCGACCGGCTGGAGGCGCACGGGCTCGTGGAGCGCACCCGCCATCCGCGGGACCGACGCAAGGTCGCCGTCCGGCTGACCGCGGGAGCCGAGCGCCTGGCCGCCTCCACCGCCCCCGGCATGCGCGCCGCGATGACCGACCTGCACGCCGACTACACGCTGGAGGAGCTGACCGTGATCACGGGCTGGCTGGACCGCGTGGGCACCACCCTGGACGACCTCACCGAGAGCCGCGGGTAGCCGCCTCCCCCGGGCACCGCACACGACATGCCGAGGATGTCGTGGACCCCGGTGCCCCGGAAGCCTCCCCGAGCACCGCAGGATGACATGGGGTGACATATCACCTCACCATGCGCGATGACGCTCAAAACACCAACACTCCGCGTTCACGCGGTTCCTTTGCGCCGGTGCGCTCCGCCCCTACCATCCCACGGAAACACGTCCGTGGCCGGAGGAGCTGCAGAGACCGGCCAGTCAACGGCGCACCCGTCCCACCGGGGCCGGGAAGGAGCCACCCATCTCATCCCTACGCCAGTACATCCGACAACACACCAACCCCACCGTCTTCGGTGTGTCCGGCCTCGTCATCATCGCCTTCGTCGTCGCGGGCATCGTGGCCACCGACCCCCTCCTGTCAGCGGCGACGGCCACGCGCGACTGGATCGGCGAGAAGCTCGGCTGGATCTACGTCCTCGCGACGTCGCTCTTCCTCGGCATCGCGATCGTCCTCATGCTGAGCCGGTTCGGCTCCGTCCGGCTCGGCCCCGACGACTCCCGGCCCGAGTTCAACACCCTGGCGTGGTTCGCCATGCTCTTCACCACCGGCATGGGCATCGGCCTGGTGTTCTGGGGGGTCTCCGAGCCCATCCACCACCTGCACTCGCCCCGTGACGCGGAGTTCGTCACCCCGGAGGGGAGCCCCCCGCCCCCGGAGGCCGCGGGCGAGGCACTCGCCCTCAGCTACTTCCACTGGAGCTTCCACCCGTGGGCGATCTACATCGCCCTCGGCCTCTCCCTCGGCTACTTCGCCTTCCGCAAGGGCCTGCCGCTGCGCCCCGCGTCCGCCCTGTACCCCCTCCTGGGGGACAGGGCCTTCGGCTGGCCCGGCAACCTCGTGGACATCCTGGCCGTGTTCGGCACGATCTTCGGACTGGCCACCTCCCTGGGCCTGGGCACCCTCCAGATCAACGGCGGCCTCAACCACGTCTTCGGCATCCCCTCGAACTCCCTGGTCCAGTCGGTGATCATCGTCGTGATCACGGGCATCGCCCTGCTGAGCGTGCTCTCCGGCATCGACAAGGGCATCCGCAGGCTCTCCGTCATCAACCTGTGGCTCGCGTTCGCGCTGCTGGTGATCGTCTTCCTGTTCGGGCCGAAGCTGTGGATCATCAGCATCACGACCACCGGGGCCGGGGAGTACCTCGGCAACCTCGTCCCCTGGAGCCTGTCCTTCCCCAGCCCCCTCGTGGACGAGCAGGCGGCGTCCTGGACGACGACCTGGCCCATCTTCTACTGGGGGTGGTGGATCTCCTGGGCCCCCTTCGTCGGCATCTTCCTCGCGCGCATCTCCTACGGGCGCACCATCCGCGAGTTCGTCCTGGGCGCGCTGTTCGCCCCCGTCCTCGTGTCCATCCTGTGGTTCGGCGTGTTCGGCGGGTCCGGGCTCTACTACGAACTGTTCGGCGACGGCGGGCTCAACGAACTCGCGGAGGAGGACCGGGCCTTCCGCCTGATGGACCTGCTGCCCATGGGGGAGACCGTCGGGCTGGTCGTCTCCGTCCTCCTGATCCTCGTGGTGGCGGTCTTCTTCATCACCTCGTCCGACTCGGGATCGCTGGTCGTGGACACCCTCACCAGCGGCGGCGACCTGCACCCGGTCAAGGCCCAGCGCGCCTTCTGGGCCATCAGCGAGGGCGCGGTCACGCTGATCCTGCTGGTCCTGGGCGGCACCAACGCCCTGTCCGCCCTCCAGGCGGCCTCGGTCGTGACGGGGCTGCCCTTCGCGGTCATCCTGCTGTTCATGGTCTGGGGCCTGGTCAAGGGGCTGGCCTCCGAACCGAAACCGGGGGCTCCGAAACAGTCCCGGGCGGAGGACCGGGGCTCCCAGAGCCCCGCCCGCCCCGACTGACCCCCTCACCGCAAGCGAAGAGAGGAGGCCCCTGTGGCTCCCCGAAAGTTCAACAACCCGTTCCACGGCGTGGTGGACATGATCAGCGAGATGAACCGGATCTCCGACAGCATGTCCTCGCTGGAGAGCGGGCAGGCGGGCGACAAGGAGCGCGGCTACTCGGACGCGTGGAGTCCCCCGACCGACATCCTGGCCCGGGGGAACGACCTCGTGCTCCGGTGCGAGATCGCCGGGGTGCACGAGGAGGGCGTGTCGGTGAGCTTCAACGACGGCATCCTCAGCATCAGCGGGGAGCGCCACCGCGACGAGGACGACGTCGTCTACTACACGTCCGAGCGCTTCATGGGCACGTTCCGCAGGAGGATCAGCCTGCCGGAGGGCGTCAAGGAGGAGGACATCGAGGCCTCCTACGCCGAGGGCCTGCTGGAGATCACGGTGCGCGGCGGGGCGAACGCCCGGGGCCCCAAGCGCATCACGGTGCGCAAGAGGGCGCCGAAGCGCCCCTGAGGCGGCGTCCGCGGCTCTTTCCGGGCCCGCGTCCGACGGGCTCCCGCGGCTCCCCCCGCCGGTCCTGCCCCGCCGTGGCGGGGCGGGACCGCGCCGGCCGCCCCTACGGGAGGCGGCACGGCGGGGAACCGCAGGCGGCGTCCGCGGCCGGCCGCCCTTCCCTGCGGGCCCGGGCGCCGGACGGGCGGCGGGGAACGCGCAGACTCCGGGAACCGAACGGCCCGCGGATCCGACACCAGGGGTGGACGGCCGCGGGAGCGCGGCCCGGAACCTGGAGCGAACACCCGTGAACCCGACCCGTACGTGGGCCGCCACCGCCCTCCTCGCCCTCTCCCTGACCGCCTGCGGAGGTCCCGCGGCCTCTCCCGACGCCACCGGCGCCGCCGACGAGGACGCCCCCTCCACGGCCGCCGCCACCGCCGCCGACTCCTTCGGGGTCACCGACCCCTGGGTCAAGGCCGCCACCGCCGACGACGGCATGACCGCCGTCTTCGGTGAGATCACCAACGGCTCGGACGCGGAGGTCACCATCGTCTCCGCCTCCCACGACGCCGCCGACACCGTCGAACTGCACGAGGTCGTCACCGAGGGCGCGGACTCCACCATGCGCGAGAAGGACGGCGGGTTCGTCGTCCCCGCCGGGGGCGGTCTCCCCCTGGAGCCCGGCGCCGACCACATCATGCTCATGGACCTCACCCGTGACCTGGAGCCGGGCGACGAGACCACCGTGACCGTGGAGTTCTCCGACGGCTCCACCGCCGAGTTCACCGCGCCCGTGAAGGAGTACGCCGGGGCGAACGAGGAGTACGAGGGCGGCGGTCACGGGGACGGGGGCCACTGATGCCGGAACGCGGTGCGGGCGCGGGGCCGCTGAGCCGCCGCCGCCTGATCCTGGGCGGGGCGGCGGGCCTCGGCGCGGCGGGGATCGCCGGAGCCGCGGCCGCCACGTGGGCCGGCCGGTCGGAGGGCGGCCCCGACCCGGCCGCGGACCCCCCGCTCCACGGCTCCAGGACCGTGCCCTTCCACGGCCCCCACCAGGCGGGGGTGGAGACCCCGCCCCAGGCGCACGGCACGTTCGTGGCGCTGGACCTGGGTCCGGAGGTCGACGTGGAGGGGGTCCGGCGGCTCATGCGGCTGCTCAGCGACGACGCCGCCCGCCTGGCCCGGGGCGAGCCCGCCCTGGCCGACACCGAGCCCGAGCTGGCGGAGGTCCCGGCCCGGCTCACCACCACGTTCGGGTTCGGACGGGGCCTGGTCGAACGCGTGGACCCCGGCGCCGTGCCGGACTGGCTGGAACCGCTGCCGGAGTTCGGCCACGACCGGCTCGACGCGGCGTGGGGCGAGGCGGACCTGCTGGTACAGGTGTGCGCGGACGATCCCCTCACGGTCTCGCACGCGGTGCGGATGCTCCTCAAGGACGCGCGGGCCTTCACCCGGCCCCGGTGGACCCAGAGCGGGTTCCGCCGGGCCCACGGGTCCCAGCCCGACGGCACGACCATGCGCAACCTGATGGGCCAGGTCGACGGCACCGTCAACCCCGAACCGGGGACGGCGGACTTCGAGCACCTGGTGTGGGGCGGCGGCGGACCGGCATGGCTGGAGGGCGGCACGGGGCTGGTGATCCGGCGTATCGCCACCCACCTGGACACGTGGGACGAACTGGACCGGCCGGCCCGCGAGGCCGTCATCGGCCGCCGGCTGGACAGCGGCGCGCCCCTGACGGGCGCGTCCGAGCACGACGAGGTGGACCTGGCGGCCGTCGACGCCACCGGGCTGACGGTCGTCCCGGCGTTCGCCCACGTGCGCAGGGCGGTCACCGGCGACCCGGAGGAGCGGATCTTCCGCCGCGCCTACAACTACGACATGCGCGGAACGGGCGGGGAGGAGGCCGGTCTGCTGTTCGCGGCGTTCCAGGCCGATCCCGTGCGCCAGTTCGTGCCCATCCAGCGGAGCCTGGACGAACTCGACCTGCTCAACGAGTGGGTGACCGCTGTGGGCTCGGCCGTGTTCGCCGTCCCGCCCGGCTGCGAGGAGGGGGGATACGTGGGGCAGTCCCTGCTGGAGGGCTGACCGGCGCCCCCCGCCCCCCGTC